>NZ_JBBIAM010000054.1:34075-52933 GCF_054185185.1 Bradyrhizobium sp. UFLA05-153 | reverse complement strand
TTCGGCGACCCGCCCGCATCCGAATCCACATCCAAGCCCTCACCGGTGACTACTGCTTCGTCGCACACGACGGTCGTTGCCGTCGCAGGCACTCATCCGGCCGCCGCGCCGACTCTAACCTCGCCGCCAGAGACTAATGTGACCGATCATTCGAAGTCTTTCGGCGACCCGCCCGCATCCGAATCCACATCCAAGCCCTCACCGGTGACTACTGCTTCGTCGCACACGACGGTCGTCGCAGTCGCGGGCACTCATCCGGCTGCCGCGCCGACTCCAACGTCGCCGCCAGAGACTAATGTGACCGATCATTCGACCGGCACCGGCCCCGCCCATGGATGGTGGAGTGAGTATCGCGACTCGATCGCGAATGGTGGGATGACGACGCCCGCGATCCACACAAGCGTAGGGATGGCAGGCCAGAGTTCTGCTTTGTTTAGTCGGATCGGGGACCTCGTCGCCGAGAGGGGCGGTTTGAACGCTGTAACAGCACCAATCACTCCGGCCGATGCCTCACAAGCAGACGGCTCGACCACAGCGTTCCTGGCAAGCCGTGGCTTTGCGCTCCTGAACCAGCATCTGGCCGGTAACGCCGGTCGGATTGATCCCGGTCAGATCGTGTCAGCTGGGTCGAATAGCACCACTTGGGCACAGGACTCAATTTTGACCAGACCGCAGCACTGATCCGCTGCCGCCGCACCCAGTCTATCCATGTGGTCGCCTGGGTGCGGCAGCCGTCACCAAAGTTCAGCACAATGTGACCTCGACCGGTTCGAGCGTCGCTTCGCGGCGAGGCTGATATCGTGACCCGTCATCAGGCCGGACATTCCGCAACGAAGCCAATCTGGTCCTGCCGCCCTCGCGTCTGAGGGATCGAAGCGCCTGCTTCTGTTTCGCTAGGGCGGCTCGCTCATACCGCTCCAGACCTGCGAGCTGTTGCAGACGCGCCGGGACGGGGCACTCCCAGATCGCAGCCAACATCTCCATGCGAATGCCGCGAATGCGCAACAGCTCCAGCTTGCAACGCGCGAGGTGCGTCACGGATTCCGGCGCGATCTGATGCCCTAGGCAAGGTCCGATCGCTGCAACCAAATTCTCTACCCCCGCAGGCTCACTGATGCTGCGCCGCGCCAGGCCGTGACGCAACGCGTTTCGGCTGGACCGGGTTTTGCCGTCCGCCGTATTGGGCCCTGTGCTGCGCTTGGCGTTGGTGCGATTGGCTTCGATTTGTCGAATTGACGTCATGTCCCCGATCCTCGGCTATCGCTCGTCTCCAAAACTCGCTCCAACATCTTGAAATATCAAGGCTTTTCATGACAAAAGAGCAACAATCTTGCTGCAGAAGGACTGGCTTTCTGCGGCAAAAGGAGCGTTACTGATTCGACCGGGGCAACCGATGGCCCCGGTATCTCACCTCGCGGTGGCGGGGCTTTTGGCGGTGCGGCGATAGGCCGCGTTTGTCAGACCAGGGAGATACCGGTGGATACGATTTCGACCCACGGCGCTGTAGCACCCCATCGCATTGTCAAATTCAACCCCAATGACCGGCGCGCCTTTATCGGCGGCTCGGATGCCCGCATCATTATGGGCGATGACCAGGATGATCTCATTCGCCTGTGGCGCGAAAAGCGCGGCGAGATCGCGCCGCAAGATTTTGCGCAGAACCTGATCGTTCAGCTCGGGATTGTCACGGAGGAGCTCAACCGGAACTGGTATCAGAACGCGTCCGGCCAGACCATCCAGGACGTCCAAAAGCGCGTTCGTCATCCGGTGCATGGCTGGATGGCCGCAACGCTCGACGGCGTCGTCGCAGAGACCGGGGCGGTGTTCGAAGCCAAATTCATGCTGCCTTGGGGCTTCACCGAAGAGGCCGCCGCCGAAAAGCACATGGCGCAGCTGCAACATAACATGTGGGTGGTCGCGGCGCGCTCGGCCGTGCTCTCGATCATCACCGGCGGCGGCAAATGGATCGAGATCACCGTGCATGCCGATCCGCTCTACCAGCACCTGTTGCTGACCGCGGAAAAGAAGTTCTGGCGCTGCGTGCAGAGCGGCGAGCCGCCGCTGCTGTTCGGCATCGAGGCGCCGCGGCCGCGCCTAGCCGCCGTCAAGGTCATCGACATGACCGCGTCCAATCTGTGGGCCGAGTGCGCGGCAACCTACCTGCGCACCCGCGCGGCCTATGGCGACCATGAGCAGGCCAAGGCCGAGCTCAAGAAGCTGATGCCTGAGGACGCCAAGGAGGCCTTTGGCCACGGCATTCGCGCCAAGCGCTCGAAAGCCGGCGCGGTCAGCTTTGATCCGGTTGAGATGGAGAGCGTCCATGCACCAGGCCAGTGAGCATATCGGTGCGATCGCAGCGGCGCTGGCCCGCGCGCAGGCCGAATTGACCAATCCGGAAAAGACCCTGACCGCGATGATCCGTTCGCCGTTCCTGCGCGATGACGATCGGACCTTCCGCTACGCCTCGCTGGCCTCGGGCCTTGATATCGTGCGCAAGACCCTGAGCCAGCAGGAGATCGCCACCATCCAGACCACCCGGATCGAGGCGGCAACCGGACAGATCCACCTCACCACCCTGCTCGCCCACTCCTCGGGCGAGTGGATTTCTTCGGACTGGCCGGTGTGCGCCACCAGAGATGTCGAGGCGCCGCACCGGATGGGGGCGGCGCTGACCTATGCAAGGCGCTATGCCCTGTTTGCCCTGGTCGGGATTGCCGGCGAGGACGATCTGGACGCGCCGGATGCGCTGGCAGGCATGCCGGAGGCCGGGCCGCAAGGACCCGGCAAAGCCAAGCCCGCCAAGGGCGTTCTCAACCGCGCGCCGGTGCTGGGGCCGCCGCAATCCGCCGAGCTGCGGGAGCAGCTCTTGAGCCAGCTCGCAGCCTTACCGTTGGGAAAGGACCTGCTCACCTGGGCCAAGGCCAGCATCCCGCTCAAAAATACCCTGCTGGAGGCCGACGCCCGGATGGTCGAAGCCGCCTATCGAACCAAACTCGAGAGCGCCGCCAGACCCGCAGCCAGCGTCGTCCAACAATCGCCCGTCTCTGATGGCGAGCAAAATCCGTCACCAGAGCCGCTCCCGGCAGCTGCTGCCGAGGCGGCGCTGCAGCCCACGTCGCCAACAGCGCCCGGGCTCGCCCATCCCAAGGAGCCGCCCCGCAAGCGCAGCAAGGCGCACCTGCTGTTCGTCCGCGACCAACCCTGCCTGGTCTGCCGGCGAACCCCGTGCGATGCGCACCACCTCAAATTCGCGCAGCCGCGCGCCCTGGGCCAGAAGGTCAGCGACGAGTTCACGGTGCCGTTGTGCCGCACCCATCACCAGGAGCTGCACCAGCATGGCAATGAGCGGGCGTGGTGGGCGAACCTGCAGATCGCACCGCTGCCGGTGGCGCAGGAGCTGTGGGCGGCGAGCCCCGTCCTCGGCGCATCCAATGCCGCCATCCACACCGCGGCTCTTGCCGCAAACCTGGAGTCGGAGGCCTCATCACCATGAACGGTCCCTGCCCAACGGCACATCAGCTGGTCGCGACCGTGCTGCCGTCAGAATTTGAAGTGTTGGCACCGCCGCCGCTGCTGCTCCCGGGCGAAAAGCTTGAACACTACCTGGCGCTGAAGCAGGCGATCTTCGCTGACCTTGCGCCCCGATCCGCCGTTGAGTGGCTACTCGCGATCGATGTCGCTGAACTCTCCTGGGAGATCCAGCGCTACCGGGTGCTGCGGCACAAGGTTCTGGAGATCTATCGCCAAAAGGCGATTGAGGCGGCCCTACGGCGCATCGACATGGTCGGGACCGATCCCGACTTCGACGACCAGGCCGAGCACTACACGCTGCAAAATGCCCTGAGCTGGCGCATCGATCCAATGGCGACGACTGAAATCGACGCCCGCCTCGCAGCCTATGGCTTCGATCAACACGCCATCACCACCGAGGTCTACGTCCAGGCGCGCGAGGTTTTGGTCCTGTTCGAAGGCCTGCTCAACGCCGCACAAACCAAGCGCATGTTGCTCCTGCGCGAGATCAGGAACCAGCGCTTCGCTGCACCAATGCGTCAGCGGCGATGAGATCAGATTGAGGTCCCTCGCCCAACCGCAATCCGAAACGACAACATCTCCTCAGCACCAGGCGCGATATGCATCATGCCGGGTTTGCTCGCAAATTCACCGTCAAAGCCCTGGGGGCTCGCATAACCGCGCCAGGGCTCGATGCAAAGGAATGGCGCCCCGGACGGTTTTGACCAGATGCCAAGCTCGCGGAAGCCGGACCAGTACACCTCCACCCAGGGCGCACTCCCCGCGTAGCGAACGGATGGGCTCTCGAGGCAATCGAAGATGATCGCGTCGTCGATGAAAAGGGCCTCAGTGAGCGGGAGTACGCGGTTGTTGACCGGGCTTGGCGCCGGGGCGCCTAACAAGCTGCCTGCGCGTGCGGATAGGGTGCGCGCGGCTTCGCGAGGCTTGCCCGCGCACACCTCTGTTCCCGGGGTTGACCTGGTCGACCGATGCGGCCAAGAAAGACCGGTCGGGGACGGCTTTCTAGGGCGTCAGCATAAGCCCGCCGGGCCACGAAGCTCCTGCCGATTGATTGGGAACAAGGTTTCGCATGACTGAACGCATCGCTCTGATCACCGGCGTGACCGGCCAGGACGGCGCCTATCTCGCCGAATATCTGCTGTCGCTCGGCTATATCGTGCACGGCATCAAGCGGCGCTCGTCCTCCTTCAACACCGCGCGCGTCGATCATCTCTATCAGGATCCGCATGTCGGCGACGTGCCGTTCCTGATGCATTACGGCGACATGACCGACTCGACCAACCTGATTCGCTTGGTGCAGCAGATCAGGCCGACCGAGATCTACAATCTGGCCGCCCAGAGCCACGTGGGCGTCAGTTTCGAGAGCCCGGAATACACGGCGAACGCCGACGCGATCGGCGTGCTGCGTCTCCTGGAGGCCATCCGCATCCTCGGCATGGAGAAGGAGACGCGCTTCTACCAGGCCTCGACCTCGGAGCTCTATGGCCTGGTGCAGGATATTCCGCAGAAGGAGACGACCCCGTTCTATCCGCGCTCGCCTTACGGTGTCGCCAAGCTCTACGGCTATTGGATCACGGTGAACTACCGCGAGGCCTACGGGATGTTTGCAAGTAATGGCATCCTGTTCAATCACGAGAGTCCAATCCGCGGCGAGACCTTTGTCACCCGCAAGATCACCCGTGGTGTCGCCCGCATCGAGCTCGGCCTGGAAGAGGTGCTCTATCTCGGCAATCTCGAGGCCAAGCGCGACTGGGGCCATGCCAGGGATTATATCGAGGGCATGCACCTGATCCTCCAGGCCGACAAGCCCGACGATTTCGTGTTGGCAACCGGCGAGACCCGCTCGGTTCGCGAGATGGTCGAGCTCGCCTTTGCCGAGGTTGGCCGCCGGATCGAATGGCGCGGCAAGGGCGTCGATGAGACCGGCGTCGATGTGAAGAGCGGCAAGACGGTGGTGAAGATTGATCCCACTTATTTCCGTCCCACCGAGGTCGATCTCCTCGTCGGCGATGCGAGCAAGGCGCGCGCGCAGCTCGGCTGGAAGCCGAAGCGCAGTTTCGCGCAGCTCGTGCAGGAGATGGTGGCGAGCGATCTGGCCGAAGCCAAACGGGAAGCCACCGATGGCAAGCGTAGAGTTTGAGCTGAAGGGCAAGAGCGTCTACGTCGCCGGCCATCGCGGCATGGTGGGCAGCGCGCTTTTGCGCCGGCTTGCGCAAGAGGACGTCAGGCTGCTCACGGCCAGTCGCAGTGAGGTCGACCTCTGCAATCAGGCCGCCGTGTTCAACTGGTTCGCCCATAATCGGCCACAAGTCGTCTTTCTCGCCGCCGCCAAGGTCGGCGGCATCGTCGCCAACGACACCCTGCGCGCCGAGTTCATCTACGACAACATCGCGATCGCCACTAATGTTATCCACGCCGCGCACCAGACCGGCGCTGAGAAGCTGATGTTCCTGGGCTCGTCCTGTATCTATCCAAAACTTGCGCCGCAGCCCCTGCGCGAGGATTTAGTGCTGACCGGACCGCTCGAGCCGACCAACGAGCCCTATGCGATCGCCAAGATCGCGGGCATCAAGATGGCGGAGGCCTATCGCAGCCAGTATGGCAGCGATTTCATCAGTGTGATGCCGACCAATCTCTACGGTCCTGGCGACAACTACCATCCCGAATACAGCCACGTCGTCGCCGCCCTGATCCGCCGCTTTCACGAGGCGAAGCGCTCGGGTGCGGCGAGCGTCGCCGTCTGGGGCACCGGCACGCCGCGGCGCGAGTTCCTCTATGTCGACGACATGGCGGATGCCTGCGTCCACCTCATGAAGACCTATTCGGCCGCGGAGCTGATCAACATCGGCACGGGGCAGGACATTGCGATCGCCGAGTTCGCCCACGTCGTCGCCGACATCGTCGGCTATCGCGGCGCCATCACCTTCGACACTTCGCGCCCCGACGGCACGCCGCGCAAGCTGCTCGACGTCAGCCGGCTGACGGAGCTCGGCTGGAGCGCGCTGACCCCGCTGGCCGAGGGCGTAAGGCGCGCCTATGAGGACTATCTGTCGAGCCGTCCGGTCGCCGCGCAATAGCCGTGCCGATCTCTCGCCCGTGGCGTCTGTCGAAATTCTAGATCCGCATCGGTCAGAGACTGATCAATCTTCTGGCTGCAGCCAGAGCCAGCACGCCCACATGCGTCTGCTCGCAAAAGTCTCCGGCCAGAAGCAATTGGCGAAGCTCCTCTGGTAACGCCGAACTTACGGAAACGCCGGGCTCCTCGACGAAGTCGGGCCGGCGCTCACTCGTTCGTATGAAAAACGAATACATCGAGTTTGTGATCCGGCTAGCGCAGGTAGCTGTCCTGCCAATAAGCTCGATGCTACTTGTCAAATAGCCAGTTTCCTCCAACAGCTCTCTGGCGATTGCCGTGAATGGATCCTCGTTCGGTTCGCATAGTCCTGCGGGTAGTTCTAGTGAAAACCGCTCGATTGCCGGACGATACTGACGAACCAGCAAGATGCGCGAATCCGGCGTGACGGCGAGTGCCACGAGATAGTCCGGCTGACCAATCGCGTAGTAGGTTTCGACGGCTGCGTTGGACGATAGCTGGACGTCCCGGCTAATCACCTCCATCCAAGGCGAAACGCTGGCCCGCCTGGTCTCGATAATTCTGGGCCAAAGATCATCCATGCCGCCGCCTCATGAAAGCTGTTTGCTATGTCGGTCCTAATGGCTAGCTCGATGCCGATCAAGACCATGCGTTGTAACTCGGACGAGGTGTTTCGCAAGAAAGGCGCGATGGAGCCGTCATTTCGTGCGATCAGGAAGCTCCTCTCGCCTAACTGACGAGGAATGTGAACCAATCTCGATGGGGGCAGAGTGAGCGACTGGTTCTTGCTGTCGCACGTCTCCAAGAAGTTTTCCGTCTCAGCTGACGGCAGGTCTTCGTTATTGTTGCTGGAAATGAATTCCCTGCTGTCACACTTCAATTAGGCAGTTCACTTGCGCCTACCTGGCTTGATAGGCTGATAAACTGCCTGAAAGAAGGGAATTCGACCAAGTGGATCGCCCGAGGCTTGCATCGTAGCAGATGTCCGGCCCAAGGCATCAGCCTGTTACTTGCGATAGCAGATTGACGACGTAGATGAGAAAGATGACAGAAGACACCCACTCCCTGCGAAGTGGCGCCTTAAGCGCGACCATCAAGGCGCAGGGCGCCGAATTGTGTTCACTGAAGCACAAGACGGGCCTCGAATTCATTTGGCAGGCGGGTGCGGAATGGCCCCGCCATTCGCCGCTGTAGTTTCCCATCGTCGGCCGTCTGAAGAACGACGAGCTGCGGCACCGCGGCAAGGCGTACCGGATGACGCAGCATGGCTTTGCGCGCGACCGGCGGTTTGTCTGGCTCGAGCGAAGTGCGACCCAATGCGTCCCTGCACTCGGCGACGATGCCGAGACGCGGGCGATCTATCCTTTTGCGTTTCGGCTGGTCGTGACCTACAGGCTCGATCAGGCTGGCCTGGACGTCCGGTTTCAGATCCTCAACACGGGAGAGGCGACGCTGCCGGCCTCGCTCGGCGGTCATCCGGCGTTCAACTGGCCACTGGTGCCCGGGGAGCGCAAGGAAGCCTATTCTCTGACATTCTCCCGAGATGAACCGCAGGCGGCTGGAGGGTGGGTTTGACTTGTGCGGATAGACCTTACTCCGGATGATTGACGGCGCTGACGAGCAGCGGAGGGCTCGACCGGGACACCGTAATCTCAACCGTCGAGGAGCCTTCGTCATGCCGGTTCTTGCCCACCACCGTGAGGATGAACTTGTCGGTGCCCGAAAAGTCCGGCTTTGCGAAATAGCGGAACCCGGGGCCAACCAGGACGATCTCACCGCTCTTCGGCTTCTCGCTTACTTCAACCTTGTAGATCTGCATCGTCGACCAGCGCAGCCCCTGGATGCAATCGGCCCCTGGCACAATGGTCATCGACCATTCAATGGTATCGCCAGCAAGCTTGTAGGGCTTGATGTCGCGCAGGCAATTGGGCGTGGCGCGGGCGGCTGTGGCTGACGCGAGAAGAGTCAGCGTTGCTGCAATAGATGCGCGGATGGATTGACGTGACATTGGCTGGTCCCCTTCCCGTCTACGGTCGAGAATGGGGAGCGGATGTTGAATCATCGGTAAGGACGACGAGCTACCCGATTCTCTTGGTAAATTGCTCGTTAGGGCGCTCGCCGCCGGACGTGCTCAACTCCGCGATTCAGGCTCCAATTCGCCGTACTTTACCGCGTGATGGTCATTAAGATCAGTCGGTATTGCGAACCTCCCGTCGAGGTTGCTGCATTTTGGGCGGACCGAACAGCGCCGCCCTCTCAATTGCTTAAGAAATAATCAGGGCTTCGGCACGGTCGTTCTCAATCTCTCGGACGCTCGAGCGAAACTTGCTTAGCCGTTTGGATTTGATCGATATCCACGAAGCGATTGGGGTCTTGTACTCCTGTTGTCGACGGCCGTGGTGTCTTTCGCTGCCGGCTACGCCACGCGCGCGGCAATCTCCCGCAAACGGCGTGAACGATATCGACAATATGAGCCTTACCTGAAGCCCACGCGCGTGAGCCAACCGCCGGCCTTTCTCATACGCCCGCTTACGAACGCGAATACACCGGCTGCGTCTCGAAGATCCCGTGCGGGGTGATGGCCCAAATCCGAGCCGCATCACGGAACGAGCACTCCACTGGCATCGCCGAACGCGCGATCGAGGCAGGCTGACTTTTGTCCACCCAGCTAGAATTTTCGCACCTTGAATGAGCGGATCCAAGGTATCCGGCACCCGGTCGCGATGCGGTAACGGTTGCCCGCTTGGCATCAGCGGTGCACCGTTTCTTTTTGAGCGGAGATCGGCTAGGAGCTGGAGGCAAGATCAATTTGGCAAATTTCTATGCAAACATTTCCCTGGCTTGCCACTGCTGTCACCTGCGTCATGGTTCAGATCGTCGCCGCCGGATTGAGCCCGGCGGCGGCCGGGCCCAGCGCCGAGACTGCCAAGAAATGCGTCCGCTATTCCTATCTGCTCTATCCCTACCAGCGCCCCGGGTCGGTGCGCATGAGCGGAGATCGCAACAATTATTTCAGGGATTGCATGGCGAAGGACGGCAACGTCCCGGAGCCACCTCCTCCGAAAGAACCGGGCGCAGCAACGGACAATTTTGAGCCACACTTCCTCGCTGGAAGTCAGGTCCTTGTGCTCGCGACGGATTATTGAAACGGACCTCGAGGCGCCAAGGCTTTGAGCCCGGCGCTGCCGACGCAATCAAGGCAGGCGTGACGATCTTTTGCCATCATTGAAGCATGTCCGGGCTCAGCGCAGGGGGACGTTTCCTGATAGCCGTCCGTAGCTGCCGTCGTCTTTTCACAGAACGTGATATAGGGGCAGTGGGCGAAGGCGGTTACCGCCTAAGCCGGCATAAAGAAGCGTCGCGCGGAGCACCTCAAATATGAACTGAGGCCGCTCGAGCGGGTGAACCGCGGGCCTTTTTCGTCCGTCCATCCACGGATACGAAAACTCCACCGTCACACACATCCGAATCCACCATCGCCCCTCCGAAAAGCTTCCGGCTCCGGAGTCACGCGGGCCAAGACTGCCTTCCCGGAGCTTCCGCGCTACCATGTGCTCGCGACCTGGGGACGTTCAACAACGGGCCAGATTCATCGACCAGGGATATGTCGATGAAGCGTCGATCGCACGCTTGAATTTATCCACTTGGCCGAATGGCCATGGCATCTATATGGTGCGCAGGTCGAAGACTTTCATCATCGAGTCGCGAGCAATCCACCGGTAGCATCGACGACTAATCATGAACAACATGCACTCGGACCGCCCGGTCGGACATTCATTCCCGAGGACCACTCAACGACAACTGATCGTGGGACCATGATGAGGAACAGACGCTGTGTATCGTAGACACTTGCTTTTCACAGTAGTGCTTGCAGGCGTCATTGGACTCGCTGGCGCCGGATTCCGGAAATGGCTCAATCGCATCCAGCTTGAGACCTCAACCTATCGCGACAATAACGCGACGGAGCAAACCTTCCACGCTGGTGATGTCGCAATCCGTCTCACAAGGTTATTCCCAACGGATGTCACCGCTGTCCCGATATTCAGTTGGGATCTCCGTCCTTCACCGCTGCCGATTGAACTCAATGGAAAATCCTTCATTGTTTTAGCGGCAGCGAATGGAATCGTTGCCAGCATCGATCCAATCACAAGTAAGGTTCTCTGGGCCATGCGCCTGCCAGCGCCGAGGGGTAATGTAGTCGAGGTTGGGGCCACGCCAGTGCGTGTTGGCGACAAACTTGTGATCGTTTACTCGATCAACAAAAAAGAAGGCAGCGAGCTGATTCAAATACTCTATCGGGCTGCCGTATTGGATCTCAATTTAGGTAAACTAGATTCGGATTTTCCACCAATCGATTTCAGTGCCGAAAAGCACGAAATACAGGGAGGGGGGGTAATTAGATTCACCCCGAAGTGGCAGATCTCACACGCCGATCTCGTCCATGTTGCAGAGCGAGCTGACGAGCTTGGGATTGTCTATGTTGGATTCGGCGGATCACGAGAAGAAGGCCCGTGGCACGGATGGTTATTTGAACTAGATCTCGATGCTTGGAAATCAGGGAGCTCCGCTGCAATCCGCTCCGAACTAGTAACTACGCCGGAGGCGGACTGTTTAGGCGCGGGAGAAACGCAAAGAATTTGCGGAGGCGGAATATGGTCAGCGGCCGGCCCCCAAATTTACTTTGATCAAAAGGGGTATGAAATTCTAGTCCAAACAGGCAATGGCCGATTGGATCTTGCTCGAGGGAGCTATGCCCAGAGTCTCATGCGTATGAGGAAGGGATTAGCATTTGTACCCGCCTGCAGTGCGGCCATTTGTGCCCGGACTAATCCCCAAGATCCGTCCAAAGAATGTCTTGAAACCTGCGACAACTTGTTCGTCCCGCGATTGCTTCCAGAAGATCTTCCACTGGATCCAGAAGGTGGCCGCTGCAACGAAAAATCATTTCTCGAATGTCTGGCGGTGAGCGACTGGGACTTCGGTGCTAACGCACCGATTAGGATCCAATTGCCCTCGGGCACTGCGGTCTATGTCACGGCAGGCAAGGAAGGCGGAGTCTATCTGTTGGATGCAAACCGAATGGGAATCCTCTACGATCGAAAGCGGGCCGTCGATTTGTGCGGAGCGGTTTCCGATCCGTGCCAAGCAGTATTCGAGGGGTCTATAGCAACTCAACCCGTGCTCGGATGGATTGACGGAACGCCAGTAGTTGTCGTGGCGACATTTATGGCGGACGAAACACATCCCGCTGGATTGGTTGCGTTCAAAGTCGTCGAGACGGACGAAACGCCGAGGCTTGAGCACTTTTGGAATGCGCCGACGAGGCATAGCCACGAGGCGGTGAAAATGTTCCGCGGCGCACCCACGAGAGCGTTGATTGCGGATTATCGGGGAGAGTCGATTGTCTGGGTTGCTGATCGCAATCCGGAGGGCCTCATCATTGGTGTGAGGCTAAGAGACGGTACGATTTTGGCTCGCGCTAAGACTGCCGGCACTCCAATGCCATACGTCAAACCACTTCTATTGAACGATGTTCTTTATATCGCGACTCAACTGCCCGCGGCTAGAGGTGGCGCCTGGCTCGAAGCGTACTCAATATCTCCGGAGAGCAAGCCTTGAGGCGTCGAGGGGGCACACGCGCCTCAGCTACTGACGTTAGTCGGACTCGCATATGAAGCTCGTGCTCCACATCCGTTGCACGGAACTCCAGTGCCCGCGCCCCCGACCGCGTCACGGGTCCCAATAGGATGAATTCAGGAGGCGTTGGCCAGCGGCGACGGTTGTGAGCTTCGTCCTCGCGCGGGACTCGCTGGTGAGCCAACCACGAGTTTCAAGCGCGCGATTTCTTCACGAGCAACGACAATGGGGCAGATGTCCGGATCGCGCAGTTGTACCCTCGGATCGGCATTCAGGTTCGTTTGATGGCGTTTTGACGCAGCAACCGTGGGGCTAGTTCATCGACAGAGGGCTGCGAAACTGGTTCATCTCGGGTTGCCATTTCCTGCATTTATCAAGTAAACGCTCGATAGGCAGAGCGGGGGCGATCGATCGTCGGATGATGGGGACCATAATTGACGATCGGGTGCCGACTCGAGACGCACGCATTTTGCGGCTGACGTTTGGATTTGTGCTCATCGCGAACCTCGCCTGCAGCCTCTATGCCTCGATAGATGCTCGGGGCCTCTATCATGACGGCGTGTATTATTTAATCAAGATAGCTGATATCAAAGAGTTTTTTGTTCCGGGCCCGGCACGCGCCACCATTGAGGCACTGAGGCAAACTCCTGTTGTCCTTTTGTCTAAATTCACCGAGATGTCGCTATTTCAACTCGGGCAAGTATTTTCGTTCACTTTGCTAATACTACCGACCGTGCTCTGCGCATTGTGCTGGCTCGTCGCTCCCCCCGATCGGAAGGTTTGGACCCTATTTCCGCTCACCTACTTGTTGGTCGGAGGCGCGCCGACCTCGATACATGCGATTGGAGAAGCCGCTCCTGCAGCCAGCTATTTCTGGATTTTGCTTTTCCTACTTGTCTTCCGCACGCACCACATCGCTTCGCAATTGCTGTTCCTGCTGTTGTTCATTCCAGCATTCCGATTGCACGAAGGCTGCTTCCCGGTGATGTTAGTACTGCTCCTAGCCTGTTCGATGAGAATGCGGCTCTCGAACGACGTGCAAGAGCGCGTTTTTCTTGCTCTCAGCGCCATCTTGATTGCGGCCGTCATAATCTACGAGATAAGCTGGATACTGTATCCGCAATTTCCCGAGGATCGCGATGACATCGCACAAGCTCTGGTAAAATTCGAATTCCTATACGTGGATGGTCATCTGAATGCACCGCTAGTGACCGGAATGTCCGCATTGCTGGCGCTCGCAACTACATCGATTGTCAACGCCACCGCGCCCCGTGGCGCTGCAAAGGTTTTCACATGGACTATCGTCATTGCCTGGGTGCTATTTGCGTTCACGGCAGCGACAGCCACTCTGGTAATCGAGAGAACGTTTGCACCGCTCGCGCAGTTGCAGGCGCGTTATCACCCGGTGTTCGTGAGTGCCGCGCTGGGAATGGTGATGGTTTTGATGCTACGATTTCGCATCCGAGCTTGGATGCAGCCCACGACCGCTTTCATCATCATTGCGCTATGCGGGGCGCAAACCGTCGCTGATGTCGCCGGCACTCTCCGCTGGCACGCCTTCAAGATCGATCTGCAGTCCCGGCTTACGAAGGCACACGGACTGATACCGTGGGAGGCTACACTACACACCAACGACAAACGCGCAGACGTTAATTGGCATCTCATGGCGGCTCCATGGGTCATCCCGATAACGAGCGTCGTGTTTTCCATGAATGGCGTCATCAACTCGTTGGTTGATCTGCCGACCGACATGGTCGAACCGGACCGCCCAATTAATCCGAAGCAGCCCGATCTTCTGCCGAAATTGCCCGGTGTCGATTACAGCCCCTACCGACAGTTCTTTGTCGCGCAGAAATCGGGGACCCTCCCATAAACGGCGGCCGATCAGCCAGCATGGTGGCGCTGCTATATGCGGCCGCGTTTCGAACGAGAAGCGAGTTCCAGGTAAGCGAGCCTTGGCAGGCGGGAATTTGTGAATGCGTTTTGCAGGTGGTCCGGCCGACAGGCCTGGAAGTCGGTTAGCCAAGCCCGTGGATGAGTTCGTAGCATCGGCCAAGGTAGCCACCCGACAGCAGCCGCTTTCTTCCCGCAAAACGAGACACACGACGGCGAAACCCCAATCAGGCGGCACGGAGACGACAGTGCTCTAATAGCGCTTTGCCGGCATAAAACTTGCGTCAAATACTCCAGTTAGGCAGTTGACGAAAAACCAATTTTGCGGAGTGGCGCGTGCTTGGCCTGATGATCCTGTTGTCGACTGCCGCGCTCTCTTTTGGAATGGGATACGCGACGCGGGCAGCGCTTTCGCAGGGGCGTCGCGCGGAATACCTCAACTACGAGCCCTATCTACCGCCGACCCGAACCAGCGAACCGCCGGCCTTTCTTGTCCGTCCATCCACGGATACGAGGACGATGTCTCCTCGCTCATCCAACTCTGCCAGCCGAGCAACTTCGCGCCTTCGAAAAGCTTTCAGCTGGGGATCGCGCGAGCCAAGACGGCTGCCTGGAGCTTGCTCACGGCCACGCGCTCGCCAGACGTGGCAACTTTCCACCGCGAGACAAAATCGTCATCGATCCGAGATATGTCGGTGAATCGAGCACATGATATAAAATTATGCCATCAGATGAACATTTGGAGTTGCAGATCGCCCGCGCGCACGTAACCTCACCCTGGCTGGCGGAACCGCAATGATTCGGAAGACGGGCATCAAACCCGGGGTGGCGCTTCCTCGAACAACCCGTCGTTCGTCAACCGATGCTCCCGCTCTGATCATCAAACCCAACGAGTCAGGAACCTTGGGGCCCGACGCAACGTTAAGAAATACAATCTTTGATAGAAGAACTTCGGGCACTCCAATGCATCTCTTCTTCAGAACTCTTGAATGGCTGTCCGTCTCTCTCGGAACGTTAGCGCTCCGCCTAACGTACCAGGGTGGAACGCATCAATCCAATGGGACTGCAAACCCAAAGCAAGCGCGCGGTGGAATGCCATCGCGCGACGCGAGCGCCGACCGCGTATCGCGAGCAGTTCCCTAGCAAGGCATCACGAATACGATTTGCCCTCTACTTGCCGCCGCTGTCGTCCGCCTTGCCCCCGTTCGCAACGCATTTGTTGAAGAATACCTGTTGGTCGCGGCCAGTTCCCTTCGCGCTACCTGCAGCAGGATTGCCGGGCTCTCGAGGGGGAAACTGCTTGGCCATGAGCGCACTGCACTTTCTTGCCACTTCGGCGGTAACGGCCGATGCGGGATCCGTCGCCGAGACCACAAGGAGAGCGACGAGGCACAGTACAGCAGTTTCGGGTCGCAATCTAAAAAGCATAGTCTCACACTGGATTGACGCGCAGTTCAACTATCCTAGTTTCTTTTGGAGCAATTGGAACGCGAAAATTACTTGCGCCGTAGTCGCACCGAAACATCGAAGCCGGCATGAGGTCGCCGATCAAGTGGTCTTTGGAGCCGCGAATTCTGACCAGGCAGAACCCGCGATTGAGCATCGCTATAGCACCGCGGCGATAAGGCTGGTATTCAAGGCTAGCCATTGAAGAGACAAGACTTTCCGGCCTGACTGAGGGACTTTGGCAGGGATGAGTTCGCGCGATTTGAGCACAACCGGTGAGGACGGAGCGGAGCCTGCCTCCGCAGAGGTTCAATTCGCCCTCGTGATTTCGCGCATGCTCGAGACGGTGCAGAACCATCCCGAGCACATGCGCCAGGTCGTCTATGATCTCGCCCGCTACAAGCTCGACGAGCAGTTCACCCACGCGGATGCCCAAGATATTCGCCGATCAAAGCAGGCCCTGGAAACCGCGATCCGCGGGGTCGAGGAATTCTCGCAGCAGCAGGTCAGCATCCCGCCGCCGTCGGTGCCACAACTGCCGGGCTCGGGCCTGGCAGCTGCTCGCCAACCGCCGATTCGGGAACTGCCGCCGGCAGCCGCAAGCACGAACATTGGGATTGGCCGCGGCCCCCTTAGAGCTCGCTACCGCTTCTGGTCCATCACAAGGCGAGCAGCCATACTGCTGCTTTTTGCCGGTGCGGGTGTGGTCGCCGCGCAGCAACGGGAGCGGCTCGCTTCGCTTGGAAGGTACTTCTCGCGCGACGGACGGACAGCCGTTGCCACACCACCCGCACCGGTGGCCCCTGCGACCACCCAGCCCACCGCAAGCACGCCGCAGCGTTCTCCCCTTCGACCGACCGACTACGGCGTCTATGCCGTGGTCAACGACCAGTCGCTCGCTGAACTGACACTGTTGCCTGGGAGGCCACCGGATGTCCGCGTCGCCATCTCGGCTGCGTTCGAGGCTCCCGATCAGGCCGGCCTGCCGAATGGCCATCCAAAATTCATCGTGTTCCGCCGGGATTCCCTGAACAATGGCTTGGAGCGAGCCGAAGTGCGCGTAGTCGCCAAGATAGCCCGCGAATTCTCGGCAGAGGCGACGGGCAAAAAGCTGGGCGACAGCGACGACGCCTGGGTGATCCGCAACTTCTCCTACCCCTTCCGGGTGTCTCCTTTGCCCGACAGCCCGGAGATGTATGAGCTTCACAGCGAGGATCCTGCGCTGGAACTGCCGGCCGGCCGCTATGTGCTGATCCTGAAAAATCAGGCCTACTATTTTAGAGTGGACGGAGACATTGTCGACCCGAGGCAATGCATCGAGCGGGTGGTCGCCACGAACGGCACCTTTTATTCTGCGTGCAGGAAACCTTGAGCTCTTCTCAAGGGAGCAGCGAAGGCCTAAGTCCAGTTGAAGCGCAAACTCCACCGGATGGAGATCATTATGAATATCCTGAAGTGTTTGCTCGTCGCGGCATTGGTTTCCACGCTCGCCGCTCCGACCTTGGCCCAAAACACCCAGCAAAGGAATACGACGGTCCGATCGCAGGGCTACACTACCGGTTCACGCGCGCCGGTCGCCACTCAGCCCAGTAACAATCCTTTCCGGAATCCGATTGGGCAGGGTGTTCCGCCGGCCGCTTCGGCTAATCCAAATCTGAACAGCAATCGAACGAATGTCCCTCGCTAGGCGGCGGCGTTTCGGTTCGCGGACGGGCGCGTTGCGGCAGCGCGTCCGCCAGCTTGCAATTTCAAGGAGCTCACTGCCGGTTGACATCCACCTCAAGGGAGGAGGCTCCGTCGATGTGCAGGGAGGTCCCGCTGATCTCGATCTTGAAATAATCCGAACCGCCAGCAGAATCCGCGAAATAGCGGAAAGACGGTCCCTCCAGGATGAGACGTCCGACTTTTGGCGGTTCGACGATCGAGACCTTGTCGATCATGAGCGTCGACCAGCGCAGGCCCTGGATGCATTGCTCGCCGGATTTTATCTTGATCGACCAGCGAATGGTGTCGGACCTCAATCTAAAGGGTTGAGGATGCAGGATACACGTGCCCCCGGCAAGCGCTGCAGAACACGCCAAGGCCTGGACCAAGAGCGCGGCGATAATTCCTCGAAGCATTTTACCCCCGGTATGAAATAATCCGTCAAACAAGGGACAGCTTTTACGCTGGTCGCAGCTCCAAAGCGAGAGTTGCTAGGGGCCCCTAAGCATGCAGGAGGAAGCCGTGAAGATCGGTGGGGTCGATATGAGATGTGAGCTCGATATGAGGCGCCCTCTGCTCAAGAGCACGATCGAGGTTGGGTGGGATTTGGTTTACTGTCGGTAGGTGTTGATCCTGTGCATGTTCGGCCCAGATCGAGGGCTGAAACGGGCCATCGACGGCGGTCCCGGTGAAGATGAAGGCATCGCCAGTAACTGGTGCAGCACGAATTGCCATCGGAGGCGACGTTGAGGCCTTCGCAAAGGAAAAATTGAACTGATCGACGGGCGGGTCGATGACCAGAGTGCCTCCACTTCCGTCGCTCGACAGATTGAACGTCGAATGGGTGTAGTCGCCGACCAGCTTGATCTGCGCCGTATGGTTCTGCGCGTCCGCGACGGTAAGTATTCCGCCCGACGTGTCGCCGGAATAGGTGACCTTCGTGCCTGATCCGAACGAGATGTCCTTGAGATCGAGGATGTCCGAACTGGACGGACTACCGTTGCCGGAAAGGCCGTAAATCGTGCCGACAAATTGCGTGGGGTGATCGAGAATGAGAGTCCCAGTCACGCCCTTGAATGTGACGGAACCGGAAGCCGCACCAGTCAGTTCAAGCGTCGCTCCTGGTTCGAGCGCCACCGGCTGGTTCAGATTTGGCAACGTCAGCACGATCTTTCCGGAGATGTCGAGCACTGTTGATGATGTATTGATCACGCCATCGCCGTTGAGATCCTGCTGAAACAGCGTCTCGATGGACTCGAAGGCTGCACTCGTGCCTGAAACGTTGTTCAGAAGGTTGGAGGTGAAGTTGCCGTTGCTGTCGACAGTCCACACCGTGTAGGCGCCGGTCGACGTGTTCTTCCAGGCGACGTCATAGCCGCCGGGGGTCGCCTCCACTGCGGTCGGCGTCCAATTGATGAACTGCCCCGCAACATAGGCCACACCATTGTACTTCAGCGTCGGCCCGCTACCACCGCCAGTCGGATTGAGAAGAAAATTCGTGCCGGCCTGCACCAGGCTGGTCGTGCCCGACGCCTCAATGATCGTGGTGCGTA
>NZ_JBBIAM010000054.1:0-33976 GCF_054185185.1 Bradyrhizobium sp. UFLA05-153 | reverse complement strand
CGGTCGGCGTCCAATTGATGAACTGCCCCGCAACATAGGCCGCACCATTGTACTTCAGCGTCGGCCCGCTACCACCGCCAGTCGGATTGAGAAGAAAATTGCTGCCCAGCTGAACGAGACTGGTTGCTCCAGCCGACTCGACCAACGTCCCAATAACGGGATCAAACGCCGCCGAAAGACCGCTCGAGTTTCCGGCGGAATCTGTCGACGTCGCGATAAATGCATGCGCCCCCGCGGCAAGCGATCCGGTGGTGACGCTCCACGTTCCATTCAACGCCGTCACCGCCGTCCCGAGAAGCGTCGTCCCCTCGTACAGCTTGATCGTGCTGCCGGCCTCCGCCGTTCCCGACACCACCACTTTGTTGGACGCGACAAGCGCATCCGAGACGAGAACCGGCGCGTTGGGCGCGACCGTATCGACGGTGACGTTCAAGGCGCTGGACACCGCGCTGACATTGCCGGCCGCGTCCACCGCCTTGCTCGTGAAGGCATGGGCCCCATCGGCCAATGTGCCGGTCGCAAACGACCAGTTGCCGTTGCCATCGACCGTGGCGGTGCCGACCTGGGTCGTGCCGTCGAACACCAGGACCTTGCTGCCGGCCTCCGCCATCCCGGTCAGCGTCAGCTGATTGGCGCTGGTGATGCTGTCCCCGGCAATATTGCTGTCGGGCGAAAAAGTCGCGATTGAGGGCGCGTTGGGTGCAGTTGCGTCTATGGTGATCGTAACCGAAGTCGAAACGCCACTGACATCGCCGGCGCCGTCTGTCGCAATCGCCGTCAACGAATGGCTTCCGTCCGCAAGGACTGACGTCGAAAAGCTCCAGACGCCGTTACCATCGGCCGTCGCTACCCCGATCTGCGCTGCCTGATCGAAAACCTTGATCGTCACGCCGGCCTGGGCCGTTCCCGTCAGGGTCAGCTGGTTTGCGTTCGTCAGTCCGCCGGCGGCCGACGAGGTCGAACCGCTAAGGGAAATTGTCGGTGCTGTCAGTCCCCTCATGGTCATGGATGCGCCAGTGGCGGAGACGAACGCGTAGTCGGACGATGACAGCTGTGTCACCCCGGCTATACGGAAACTGTCGGCTCCTCCCGCATAGTGAACGGTCCACTCGTCCCCGATATTTGTCAGATAGGCGCTGGCGTCGTAACCCTTCAGCACCAGCTTGTCGTGCTCTGCGGTCCCACTCGTGAACACGTGGAAATCGGCTATCGTGTCGTGGCCACTTCCGACGCCATAGATGAACGTGTCATTGCCCGCACCGCCGAACAGCCAATCGTCGCCACCGCCACCGTTGAGGATGTCATTCCCGCTGGAGCCAACCATCCGGTTCGCGAGATCGTCGCCGACGCCGGTCAGTCCTCCCTTCATCAGGGTCAGGTTTTCGACATTGGCTGATAACGTGTAGGATGACCAGGCTTGAACACTGTCGATGCCGCCGCCCGGATTTTCGATGATCTTCTGATTTGGATTGCCGATCACGTAAGTATCGTCACCCGTCCACCCCACCAGAGTGTCATCGGCGTTCACCGCCGTGATCTGGTCGTTCGCGGCAGTGCCGTAGACGATATGACTGCTCGTCGAGCCGCTGATCCAGGACGTAATGGCGCCCCCCACCGGCAAAGTCGACGGCAGCTGGAAGTCGTCGCTGGTGAAGGCCGAAATCGTCGTGTTGCGAAAAACCAGCGTGTCCTGACTCGTCAGCGTGAGATACACGTCGTTTCCGACCTGCGTCATCGCCGCCTTGATGTCGCTGAAGGAGATGAACGCAAAGCCGTTCAGTTGAACGATATCATGCCCCGCGGCTGATCCCGGCGTGAAGTCGGTGATGATGTCCGAGCCGTCGCCCGCGTTGATCACGAAGGTGTCGGCGCCCCCGCCCCCGGTCAGGATGTCGTTGCCAAGTCCGCCGGTGATGATGTTGGCCGCATCGTTGCCGATGATGATATTTGCTTCGGAATTGCCGGCGCCGTCGATCGCGGCTGATCCGGTCAGCGTCAGATTCTCGACATAGTCAGACAGCGTGTACGAGACCGAGGACATGACCGTATCGACGCCGCCGCCGTAGCCTTCGATGACCTTGGCGCCCGGATCCGTGACAATATAGGTATCGTCGCCGAGACCGCCGGTCATCGTATCGGCCCCGCCCGCGCCACCGAGCAGGTCGTTGCCCGACGTTCCGGTCAGGGTGTCCGCATCCGCGGTGCCCGCGATGGTCGTCGTTGGGGCCCCGCTGGTCAGAAGCGTGTAGTTCGCGAGCGTATACTCCGGCAGCTGATAGGCTTTGATGTAATCAATGCTCATCTGCGCCGTTGCGCTCGGATCCGCATTGCCGGCCCAGCTTCCGCCCATCGCCAGATTGGCGATCATGTACATCGCCGTGTTCATGTCGGAAGGGGTGGCGACTTGTCCGACCTCCACACCGTCGACAAAATAGGTCAGCGTGTAAGGCGTCCATTCCACGCCGAAGGTGTGATCGCCGGCCGTGAGGTTGGCGGTGTTCGCCCAATAGCCCTGACCTGAGGTGGAGGAGGATACAAACCCCCAATGGGCCTGGTCAGGGTCCCGGCCCAGCGCTTCCAGCACATCAAGTTCAGTCGCCTGGCCGTGCGTATTGATGGGCAGCATCCAGAAGGCAGGCCAGGCCCCCTTGGTGTCGGGCAGCGTGGCCTTCATTTCGAAGTAGCCGTAGGTCTGAACGAAGCTATTCTCAGTCGTGATGACTCCCGACGAGAATTGATGGTTGCCGACATAGGCTGCATCGCTGGACGGAATGGGTGCCGCCGTGATGACGAGATGGCCGTCCTGTACGGAGAACGGATTGAGGCCCAGCGGGCTCGACGCCTGGGTTCCAGGCAGGCCGCTAAAGCTGGGGTCGACATAGACCTCCTGCTCACCGGAGAGCGAATAACTCGCTGCCCCACTCCATGCATAGTTTGTTTTCCAGGTCAGATGCGGATCCTGGCCGGCCGAGAGCGAGTTGAAGTCGTCGCCGAAGGTCTGAATCAGTCCGGTTGGCGCTGTGACGATATTGACGTTGGCAGCCGCAAAGTTCTGAACGCTGGTGTTTTCGAGCGTTATCTTCTCGCCGTTGCCGAGCGACAGCACGACATCCGTGCCGACCTGCTGCATGGCGGCCGCGACATCGGCGGTTGTCTTGAAGTTCGTGCCATTGATCTGCAGAATGTCGCCACCACCACCGGTTTGAAAATCGGTGATGATGTCGTTTCCGTTGCCCGCCCTGATGACGAACACATCGCTGCCGGCGCCGCCGCTGAGGACGTCGTTACCCTTGCCGCCGTCGATCACGTTGTTGCCGGCGTTGCCGATGATGATATTGTTGAGATCGTTGCCGGTGGCCGGAGAGTTATAGCTCCCCCCCAGCCTCAGGTTTTCGACATTGGGAGCATTGACGAGGCTGTAGCCGTCGACCATGCCGGTGACGATGGTGTCGATCCCCTCACCGGCGAGCTCGACCACTTTCGTCTCGTGATCCAACATGTAGTAGGTATCGTCGCCGGCGCCACCGATCAGCGTCACCCCGCTCCCCATCGCCTGCAGGGAATCGTTCGCCGCGGTGCGCACGAGAGTCCCGCCGGCCCCAACCGTGGTCCAGGCCGTATTCGGCGCGGCGCTCGTCGGTAGCGGATTGTCGAGAAGAACGTTTTCCGCGGTGAGCGACGAAAGCGCAATGTTCTGCAACGTCAGCGTTTCACTCGAAGACAGCGTGACGATGACGTCTGCGCCTGTCTGCTTTGCCGCGGACATGAAACTTGCAAACGTTGCAAAACCGTAGTTCTGCAAGCGCAGCACGTCCCCGCCGGCGCCCACCTGAAAGTCGCTGATGGTGTCGGAGCCATACCCCTTCGAAATAACGAAGAGGTCACTGCCGGCGCCCCCGGTTAGGAGGTCGTTACCGGTGCTGCCAAACAAGATATCGGCGCCGGAAGTTCCGTTGATCGTTGAGGCATAGGTCATGATAGTCGCGTGCTCTTGTTGCACGACGACCATCGAAGACAGGCCTCAACGCCGACTTAGCCATATGCGGACAATTTGAGATATGGGGCGATGCTTTGTGGATCGCTTAAGGAGGGCCTAATATAGGCAGCGCACGGCATTCCCTTTCACCGAAATCCCGTAACTTCCCGGAGTGCGGGCATACTGCGTGGTGAAGTTAATCGCCATCGGCCTAGGAACTCACTTTGGTCAGGGCGTGCACCCGATGAACACGTCCCCATGAAGACCACAGGATTATCGCGGTCAAAGCGGCAGACGCCGTTGGTTTGGCGGAGGCGATCTGGCTCTCTGCTGGGCTCGGCGAGTCTACTGCTTTTATCGCCAGCCGCGAAAAACCTTGAGCTGGCTGACTCAGTTCATGTTCGTAAATTCAGAAGCATTTCGGTTAACTAACTCAAGATTGAAAAGCCCCTTGCATCGTGCGATGTGACGCAGCATCATCTTTGAGTTTCAGTAGCATTGTATATCGAGGACACATCCGAATGGCGCCCTAATGCGCAAAAAGTGATTTCAGACGATTAGTTCGTGGTCATGGGACCGAATAACCACCGACATGACAGCTACTGCCCCCCGCTCGCTGGCGTTCATGCCGCAGCTTCACAGCTTGCGTGCAATTTGCATATTGGCTGTAATCTACACGCATTATCTCACCGAAAAGTACTGGCTCTTTGGGATTTACTGGGGCCGGCTTGGCGTTGAATGCTTTTTCGTGCTTAGCGGCTTTCTCATCACGTCGATTCTGATACGGGAAAGCGAGACTACATCATCCTTCAGACCGATATACGTCAGCTTCATCTCACGCAGAGCACTTCGACTCTATCCAATTCTGCTAGTCGCCTTGACCGTCGGTGCGATCTTGGGGATCAATGTGGTCCGCGAGGGTTTCCTGTGGCACGTGACGTATCTCACCAATCTCTACGTCATCAAGATCGACGCTTGGCCTGGGCCAGTCAGCCCCCTATGGAGCTTGGCCGTTGAAGAGCAGTTCTATTTATTTTGGCCGTTCATTATCTACTTTGCGCCGCGCCGCCTGTTACCAGCATTGTTGATATTTTTCATCGCAGCGGCGCCGGTATTTCGCTTGATCTGGCGCGCAGCGGGGCTCGGCGACTTTGGAGCATGGGTCTTGCCTCCAGCGTACTTTGATTCGTTGGCAATGGGCGCACTTCTTGCACTCTACAAGAAGAGAACAGAAGTCGTTTGGCTGGCCGGCCTGGCAGGCGCGTGCATCTGGTTGATCCTCGCGCTAGCGCCGCCTGACAGGCAGACGTTCCTTGCGCAAGCAGCGCCCGAAGACACCGCCGCCGCCATGATGTGTGCCTGGATCATTGCGCGCGCCTCGATAGGTTTTCACGGCATGGCTGGCAATATCCTCAACAATTCGGCCCTTCAGTACATTGGCGCGATCAGCTATGGAATTTATGTGCTTCATGGCTTCGTGCCGGACTATCTCGAAACACACGGCCTTACTGACCTTTTCCCTCGCTGGCTGTTTAAGCTGACCTCCGTCGGCTTGACGATTATTCTTGCTTCAATCTCCTGGCATGCTCTGGAACGGCCCGTGACGCGTTTGGGCCATTCGGCCATAGATCGTTGGAAATTTCGCCCACGAATCGAACCCGCCGCGAGGCCTCACGACGAAGCATAAATTGCAGCGACAAAGCATGCACGAACAGCGACTGATCGGCATGACTCTAGTGAAGCGATAAACAGTCTCAATAGTACAATCACCTCTCACGTCCATTCGCGGCAGGTCAAGCAGATTATCCTTCAGGCTCGCGACGCGATTGACGGTGTTAAATCCAATTTCTATAGCCGCGTTCCGCGGCAAGGATTCTGAGGCGTTGATCCGTACATCCAAACGGCGCCGCGAGCGATATCACTGATCAACCCGACCATTTCTCCATTTGGATTCGAGACCGCAAAAGCTCCTCTGGCTTTGTGTCATTCACTCTGGACGCAACGGAGGCTCAATTGACGCGGTTCCGATTGCCACGATTCAGAAATACCTTGGAAAACGACTGCTCACCATCAATCAATATGATCGAATTTGCTCCCATTCGAGGGCACTCCTGACGATTGCATCGAGAGTGCCGAAGATGGGCGTCCATCCCAGTTCAGATCGCGCGAGGCTCGGGTCCGCCACAACAGCGACCGGATCTCCGGCGCGCCGAGCTGCTTTGCGGATGTCGAGCTTCGTTCCGGCGATCCGTTCGACGGTACGCAGCAGTTCCATGACCGAATAGCCGCGACCGTAACCGCAATTTGCTGTGAGATTTGATCTCCCATTCCGAAGCCGCGCAAGAGCCAGACGATGGGCAACCGCGAGATCCCTGACGTGGATGTAGTCTCGAATGCAGGTCCCATCAGGGGTTGGATAGTCGGTACCGAACACCTCAACAAACTGCCTTTTGCCGAGGGCTGCCTCGGTTGCGACCTTGATCAGGTGACTGGCGCCTCGCGTTGCCTGCCCAATGCCCCTCTGCGGATCGGCTCCGGCCACGTTGAAGTATCGCAAGACGGCGTATTTGAGCGGATGCGCCCGGGAAACGTCGTGCAACATCCACTCCGACATCAGCTTGGATCGTCCGTATGGCGACTGCGGTCGAACTGGATCGCCTTCCTTAACCGGCAGCAATTCCTCCGAGCCGTACACCGCCGCAGTCGAGGAGAATACGAAATGCGGCACACGGCCCGCGACGGTGGCCTCGATCAGGCTCCGCGTCTTGCTGGTGTTGTTTAGATAGTAGTGAAGCGGGTCTGCGACCGATTCTTGAACGACGATCGAGCCGGCGAAGTGGATGACTGCATCGATGTTGTGCTCAGCAATGAGGCGGGACACCAGGGTGGCGTCGCCCACGTCTCCAACAACCAGCCGGGCACTTGGAGACACAGCTACTTCGACGCCGGTGGAGAGGTCGTCGAGCACGACGACCGCTTCGCCGTCGTCAACCAGGTCCAGAACTGTTTGGCTGCCGATGTAGCCTGCCCCGCCGGTCACCAGGATTGGCATATTCGTTGCTCCCCTAGACGCCCTTCAGTTGAACGAGGGCGACCTTGCGCGGCTCCCGTCCGCGCGTTCTAGCCGATGGATCAACCGCCGACCATTCAAGCGCAAGTCCGACATTTAACTTTGTGACCAGCGTGACGCGTGGATAACTGCCGACAACCCACGCCGGATCGTCCGTTGATCCGTCATAGACGACGATGACTTCGTCAAATGGTCCGGTCTGCGCGAGTCCGCTTTCGACGTCGCGGCCCTAATCCACGACACTGGGCGCCACACGCTCCGTTGATTTGCGGCAATTCTCGTCCGAACACCAATATTGCGAGAGCCCACAATGGACAAGCGCTCGCACGCGTACCATGGCCTATCCGCTCCGTTAACGTTAGAGGTTTATCGTTAATCGCCGAGCTTATCGGGCCCTTGACGTATTGCAACCCAGACGAGGCTTGAATTCTCGGGTTAGCCTCGCCTATCTTGGGGCCAGACTAGGCCATCGACGGATAGTGCCACTCGCGAGTGTGCGGACTGAGGCAACGTAGGGAGCTGGAGGTTTTCATCCCACCGACGCTACTCTCACAAGCTTCGCGCTCGGCTGGTAAGCAACATGACTAGTATCAATTGCAGCGCGGCAGATCTAAAAGATACGCTTGAGCAAGCGCGTCCGGCCGATATCAGCGTCATCGTTGTTACCTACAACCACGAAAACTTCATCGCGCAAGCAATCGAGAGTGTATTGGCGCAATCGACAGATCGCCTTCTCGAGGTGATTATCAGCGAAGATAAGTCCACGGACCGAACGCGCGATATCGTGAAAGACTATGCAAGGCGCGACAAACGCATTCGCCTAATGCTCTCGGAACGGAATATTCGTTCAAATGAAGTGGTTGCCAGGGCGCTAAGGAGTGCGGTGGGACGTTACGTTTGCATCTTGGACGGTGACGACTATTGGTTGGTGAACGATAAGCTCGAGCAACAGGCAACGTTTCTCGATGCCAACCCGCACCACTCCGCCGTTTTTCATAACGCGCTTGTCGAGGATACGTTTCCCGCTAGGGGCCGCTGGACGAGGCCTGATTTACCGAAGATGTTTACGTTGAACGAAATCTGGCAAGGCAACCCATTTGCAACCTGCGCCGGCATGCTTCGGCGCGCTTGTCTGGACGGATTGGGCAGCTGGTACGATGCATTGTTCCCCATTACGGATTGGTCGCTCTACATCCTTTGCGCGGAGCGCGGACCAATTGCTTTTGTAGACGAAATCGTCGGAGCCTATCGGCAACATCCGAGTAGCGAATTTTCAGCCCTTTCAAGCCGCGAAAAAATGGACCGAACCTCGAGCTTTTATCGCAGAATGGGAGAAACTGGAGGCGTCTCACGACGGGCTTTCGCTCAGGAAGGCTGCTCGCGGTATTTTTTTGATTGGGCAACGGTTTACGCAGGAAACGAACAGTTTCGCTTAGGGTGGGATTGCCTTTTGCGAAGTGTGAAGGGAGGCGGTATCGGGCGTTCTGTATCGTGGGCCGATGCGTGCCGGCTCGCCGTTCGTCTCGCCAAAGGAGGACTACATTAACGATAGCTCGCTTGGTCCTACGGCCATCTTTCGATCGCGCGTCCTTCCCATAACGGACGGCAAGCCGCGGCCGACATGGTCGGTGATGGTTCCGACATTCAATTGCGGGCGTTACCTCGAGCAGACATTACGAAGTGTTCTATGCCAGGACGCCGGCATCGCGCAGATGCAGATCGAGGTGATTGACGATGCTTCAACAATAGACGATCCGGCCGAGATAGTTCGGCGCATCGGAAAAGGGCGCGTGACGTTCTATCGTCAGCCTGCCAACGTCGGACATATTCGAAATTTCGCGACTTGCCTGAATCGAGCTCGCGGCCACCTAGTGCACCTTCTTCACGGGGACGATTTCGTGTCACCAGGATTCTATGCAGCTCTTGAGCGAGGGTTTAACGCTGATCAAAACGTGGGAGCGGCTTTTTGCCGTCATGCTTTTGTAGACTCGGAAGGTCGTTTCAAGTCGTCATCGGCGCTGGAACGAGGGGAGGCGGGCTGCCTTGAAGATGGGCTGGCTCGTCTTGCAGAAGAGCAACGGATCGCCACGCCATCGATAGCCGTGCGTCGTGCGGTGTACGAGCAGCTCGGCGCCTTCGATGAGAGGCTCACATGCAGTGAAGACTGGGAGATGTGGGTCAGGATTGCCGCTCAGTACAAGGTCTGGTACGAGCCGCGGCTGCTGGCGAGCTATCGGATGCACGAGGACTCAAATACGGGCCGCCACAGAAGGCTGGCACAGGAATTGGAATATTCGCGACAGGCCATCGCGATTTTCCGTGACTACCTGCCGAAGCGATTGCGCCGTGCCGCACGTCGCGCTCGGAATACTTATGCCGGCGTTGCTCTAACGACGGCAGAAGAGCTGTTGTTACGGGGCGATATTCAAGCGGTAGATGCCCATCTCAAGTGCGCGCTGCGGCTGAGCTGCTCCCCATGGATTGTGCTCCGCTTCTGTCGGCTCTTATCGATGAGACTCAGCACGGTGAGCAAGCAATGACGATTGCACAGGCCAGGTATTCATCGCCAGTGCGAGTCGCCGTGGCAGGCTGCGGCGCAGTTTCTCGCCTGTACTATGCTCCCGCTTTGCGGCGGCTCGAGGCGGTTGGTCGTCTCCATGTTGTGGCGGTCTTTGACCCAGATCCGAAAGCCGCCGACATCTTTGCAAAGAACTTCTCTGGAGCAAGAAAGGTCTCTTCTTACAGAGACCTGCTTTGTAAACCGACCGAACTGGTCATTCTCGCCTCGCCGCCGGAATTTCACGCGCGGCAGGCGATCGACGCGCTGGAATCGGGCATCGCGGTGCATTGTGAGAAGCCATTTGCGACGAGTGTCAAGGACGGCGAGCGCATGGTCGAAGCCGCAGCGAGATGCAACCGACTGCTGTCGATTGGGCTGATGCGTCGTCAGTTCGCAGCTACCCGGTCGATACGGGAATTGCTCAATTCGAAGTTCTTGGGCGACGTGACCTCCATCGACGTTTTTGAGGGAGGTCCTTTCGATTGGCCCATCGCATCTCTGGACTATTTCACCCCACGCCAGAGCGGCGGGGGTGTACTGCTGGACATCGGCACCCATGTTCTTGACCTCCTCCGATGGTGGTTCGGCGAGCCGCTTTCCGCCGTCTACGAAGACGACTCAATGGGAGGGGTTGAGGCCAATTGCCGAATTGCTCTAAGCTTCAGCGGCTTTGCGGCGAATATCCGGCTCAGCCGAGATTGGGCCCGGCCCAATCGCTATTTTATTCGGACGACCAAAGGCTGGCTCAAATGGACCGCAAATGAGGCCAGAAGTTTTTCCTTCGGCCTTCATGGAGCTAATTCGGCCGCTGAAGTGCTTCTTTACCATCAAGTCAGCCGGGGCCGTGAACCCACTCTTGGCTCGCTCTGTCCGGATTTTGAGTTCGCCTTCGATTCACAGCTGGAGGCAACGATCGCTGCGCTAACGGGTCAAGCAGAAATTGTTTCCGGAACTGACGCCCTCGCCACTTTGAAACTCATTGAGGGATGTTATGCAACACGGGCTCCAATGTCTGCCGGCTGGATGCTCTAGCCGCTCGCGCGAACTTGGATCAGGAATGATGCGACAAATCGCGGTCTTGGGTGCAAGCGGATTTATCGGCAATCGAACCGTTGAGATTTTTCAACGCGACGGTGACGTGGATGTGCGCCCCGTCGTTCAGCGACCCTCGCGAGCCGCGCTTCCACGACGTTTTAATCTTCCGATTCAGATAGCTGATGCTCTCGATACGAAATCTCTGACTGCTGCATTTGAAGGCTGTGACAGTGTCATCATGGCAATAGCAGGAGCCCCAAAGACCATCGTCCGCTCCATAGAGCCTGTCTATCGCGCGGCAATGAAATCCAACGTGCGACGCCTGATTTATCTCAGCTCGGCCTCTGTTCATGGGCAGGCGCCCGCAATTGGCGTAGACGAGACGACGCCACTCTCCAAACGACAACCGATCGCTTACAACAACGCGAAAGTCGTCGCAGAGCAACAGCTTTGGCGACTACGAGAGATCGGTCGAGTCGAAGTCGTCATATTGCGGCCCGGCATTGTCTTTGGCCCGCGGTCGCAATGGACCGGTGGTGTCGCAGATGAGATTCTAAATGGCACGGCATACCTTACAGAAGGTGGGTGGGGCGTGTGCAACTCGATCTACGTGGACAATCTTATCCACGCGATCAAATTGGCGCTGGTTACGACGAACGCTGACGGCAAGGCTTTCCTCGTGGGAGATGCGGAAGCAGTCACGTGGCGAGACCTTTACCTTCCAATTTGCCAGGCGTTGGATTACGATCTGAGCGATCTACCAACGCCGACGATGGCAGATGTTATGGATGAGCGCGCCTCAGTGGCGCAGAGAGTGCGGGATGCAAATTTCTTTCAAAGCCTGCGCTGGATCGTTCCGCGCCCGGCAAGAGCGGCCGTGAAGGCGGCCATCCGTGAGATGCGTCGGCCTCTCAGTACGGAAATCCCAGCCTCTTACTCCGTTACGCTGGAGCGCGCACTGTTGCATACCTCATCATACCGTCCAGCTTATGCGCGCGCCCAACGCGAATTGGGTTATTGCCCGCCTATAACCTTCGAAGAGGGCTGCCGGCGATCGGTGGAATGGCTTGGTTTTGCTGGCTACCGGGTTAAGGCCAGGTCGAGCCACACCAGATCAGAAGCGGAAGGCATTTGTTGACAACGACAGGTCGACCTGATGTCGCGCTCGCAAAATCGAACGGACTCGAATCCGATGCGCCCCTTTACTGGTTCCAGTGCGGACATGTTGATCTATCTGAGCTATTAGCGAAGCTGGCTAGCACAAAACGCGGTTATGGCGATTGAAATCTATGACTCCCAAAGTCAGCTGCATCATTATCGTCTATAACGGGGAGCAGTTCCTCGGCGAAGCAATCGAAAGCGTACTGGCTCAAAGTTTCGCCGATTGGGAGCTTCTAATCGTCGACGACGGTTCAACAGATTCAAGTCGTGAAATCGCGCGGAGATTTGCGCAAACCTACCCCGATATTATTCGTTCGCTGCGTCATGCCGACGGACGAAATCATGGAATGAGCGCGACGCGCAACCTGGGACTTTCGCACGCACGTGGCGACTACGTCGCCTTTCTGGATGCCGACGACGTGTGGCTCCCTAACAAGCTGACGGCGCAGGTCGCGATTCTTGATGCACGGCCTAGCGTGGGGGCAACCTACGGAAGAGCGCTTATTTGGCATTCGTGGGAGGGAGAGAATACGAACGAAACGGACTTCTTTTACGAGCTTGGCGTCATGCCCGATCAGATTCATCATCCGCCGTCGCTGCTCCTTTCGCAGTTGCTCAACGTCTACCAGAGCCCGATTCCAAGTGGTTGTCTCTTGAGACGAGCCCTGGTGGAGGAGGCTGGCGGGTTCGAGCCCGCCTTCGGGGGAATGTTCGAGGACGCCGTGTTCTTTGCCAAGGCCCTCTTAATTTCTCCCTTTTTCGTTTCTGCGGCGGTACTGTTCAAGTATCGCCAGCATAGTTCAAGTGCGGGCGCTATGTCCGCTGCTGCAAATCGAGATGGGTGGGCGCGCCTTCGTTTCCTAATCTGGTTCAAAGGATACCTTGGGAAGACGGCAGCAGATCCCAGGGTTTTCAAATTAGTTCAGTCACTCGTTCGTAGGCAAATTTGGCTGCTTGCATCACAGCGCTTGAAAGTGGTCTCCCGTAAACAGAGAGCCATCCTGCGTAGGTTTTTGCCGAACTAATGCCGACCGTATCCGTAATCACTCCCTTCCTCAACCTCGAGCGATATCTATCTGCTGCGATCGAAAGCGTGCGCGCGCAAACGTTCGTTGACTGGGAGATGATACTTGTGGATGACGGGTCATCCGACAAAAGTATCGAAATCGCGGTCACGGCGGCGGCAGAAGATCCACGAATCCGTCTCGTTCGGTCCAATGGTCGTGGCGCAGCGGCGGCCCGCAACACCGGACTAAGGATTGGGTGTGGCAAGTTCATCACGTTTCTTGATGGCGATGACCTGTTCGAACCGGAAAAGCTTGAAAAAGACCTTGAAGCGCTTAAAGCCAACCCTCAGGCGATGTTGACGTACGGACCGACCTTATGGTGGTTTCCCGACGATCCTTATCACAACTGGGTGGAACAGATGCCGGGCGAATCCGGCCATTTGCACATACCACCGAAACTGCTTGACAAGGTCATCCTTCGTCAGCGCTCCCAAGTCCCTTGCATTTGCGCCATCATGGTCCGTCGCGAGGCTTTGCAGTTCGTCGGAGGATTCGATGAGTCGTTTCAACTCTATGAAGATCAAACTCTTCTGGTAAAGCTGTTGCTGCGCTATCCAGCGTTCGTGACGGACACTCCGACCAGCCGGTATCGACAGCACGCCAATTCCACGTCGGCCCGCGCGACCGCATCCGGTGATTATGACCGCATGAAGCCTCACTCCGCGCGCGTTAATTTTCTTGAATGGGTTAACACCTATATCGTTGAGTCGGACCTGATGACTCCCCGGCTGGATAGGTCGATACGTTTCGCGTTTGCACGCAGCCTGGCACCGCGTTTGCCGGCAACCCTGCAGGATAGAATTGACCTGGCAGCCGAAACCGTCCGCCGGCTGGCTCAAAGGCTAGGACCAAGACGCATCCTAACGAGGGCTTACAGGCTAATCCGCTCTCTATAATCGCCGCCCAATACTGCTTGCCATTCTGCACCTCAAATGGACGCATGTCCGGTCATCATCGGCTACCCGGAACTTAATACCATTCGAACTTCGGACGTTAATATTACCGATGCTCTGAATGGCAGTAACCTCTCGGCCGGATCTGCAATGTGATAAAGTGACAGCAACGCCTAACCAATATTTGCGCTATCCGTCATGAGATTCTCCGCCTGAAGCTCGCGGCAGACGCGCCTTCGCCGGAACGAATCCGACGGATGGGGATTGCTCGCATAATGATCGCGGTCATCATCACTACCTATAATCAAGCTCGTTTTCTAGAAGAGTCCATCCAGAGCTGCCTTCGCCAAAGTCGGCCTCCGGACGAAATTATTGTGGTTGATGATGGATCGGCTGACGACCCCGCTTCAGTCGTCGAACGGCATCCAAAAGTACGACTCATCGCGCAAGGTAATCGCGGTTTGGCAGCCGCTCGCAACGCGGGCCTCGCTGCTACGGCATCGGACTACATCACCTTCTTGGACGCTGACGATCGTTTGCTCACAGAAGCCCTCGAGATAGGCGAACGGATGCTGGCGAGGCATCCGGAAGCAGTTCTGGCCTATGGTGCCTACCGGTACATCAATTTGGCTGGCGAGACTATCTCCGGCAAAAACTACGTTGCGAGGCTCGATGATCCATATCTTCAGTTTCTCAGGGTAGGCAATTTTATTGGCATGCACGCAACCGTTATCTATCGACGCGATAGGCTCGCGGCCGTTACTGGATTTAATGAGGCTATGCTGGCTTGCGAAGATTATGAGCTGTTTGTACGTCTGGCGAAGACAAGCCAACTCGTTTCGCACGACAAAGTTATCGCTGAATATCGAATGCACAATGCCAACATGTCGAGGAACCGGCCAATGATGCTTGCAGCCGCACTAAGTGTATTGGATCGTCAGCTGACAGGCGGTATCTCGAGGAACGTCCGGCTTGCCGTGCGCGAGGGAAAACGATTCTGGAAGGACTATTATGCGCGCGTATTGAGTGAGGACGCTTTCCAGCTTCTCCGAACTGAGCCTGCTAGATCTATCCGGATGTCGCTGCAGGCACTGGCGATGTCCCCTGCGGTTGCGCTTGAGATGATAGCATCGAGGGTCAGATCTAAAGTTAGAGATCATCTACGATCATGACAGACGCCGAACAGGAACAGCTTCCTGATCCAACGAGCAGGGTTAGTCGATAACACGCAATTCCGCTGAATGAGACAGTCGTACAATCCCATGCTCCCTTAAGTAGGGCCAGTATGCATCGTTGACAGTCGCTGCAACGACGTCGAAACTGAGGCAGGCTTCCGCGGACAGTCTCGGCTGTTCCTCTCCCCAAGCATAGAGCGAATATCCTGCGACATAGGTCCCCGGCAACAGCCCAAGCGAACGTACGTTGAACACCACTTCGACCGGCCGCGTGATGTCGAACTGGTCGACACCTTCTGCGAGGCTTTCGAGGGACGAGATCAGCGCCCCCTCCTGATCGAAAATGCTGACCTGCGCGACGCCTCGCTTGAACGGCTGCTTGGCCCCCAGCCGAAGCACGAAATCGTAATCTCCGCCGAATTTGAGATGACCGCAGGGCGTCTCGGACGATGGTTCGAGAATGCGCAGCTCTCCCCAAAGCTCGTCCGTCCCAGTCCGTTCGCCGTGAGCGGCTCGCGGGGTCGAGCCCAGCAGATAGGCATCGATGACGGAGAAGGATTCGCCGATCTGCTTCAGATGGCCGGCCTCCAGATAAACCGCCATGTCGCAGAGCTGGCGGACCATGGCCATGTTGTGGCTCACGAACAGCACGGTTCGGCCTTCTCCTGCGGCATCCTTCATCTTGGCGAGTGACTTACGCTGAAAATCGGCATCTCCGACCGCCAGGACCTCATCCACCAACAGAATATCGGGCTCGAGATGTGCAGCAATCGCAAAGGCCAGGCGGACATACATTCCGGAGGAATAGCGCTTCACGGGCGTCTCCATAACGGCACCGATGTCGGCGAACTGGATGATTCGATCCAGCTTCGATGCAATCTCTGACTTGCTCATTCCGAGAATCGCGCCGTTCAGATAGATGTTCTCGATGCCGTCCAGTTCGGGATGGAAACCCGCGCCCACTTCAAGCAGACTGCCAACGCGTCCTCTGAGACTGGCCTCTCCCTCCTCCGGCTCGGTAATCGACGTCAGCAGCTTGAGGAGCGTCGTCTTGCCCGAGCCATTGCGGCCGATAATTCCGCACACACTCCCGGTGGGGACGGAAAAAGTGACATCTTTGAGCGCGTAGAACTCCCTGTTCGAGCGCACCGTCCGCTGATCGCGTCGCCGAGCCAGAAACAGCTCAATTTCTTCGCGCAGGGAAGTCATGCCAATGGCCCCGCGCCGATATCGCTTCGAGAGGCCTTTAACCTCGATGGCTACCTTGTCCTGCATCTCAGATCGTATCCATGACAGTGCGCTCAACGCGCAGATAGAGCAGAACGCCGCAAGTCAGAACGACAGATGTCGTAACGAGCGATGCAAGGAGCTGGCCCGGCGTGAGCACGGACTCGCCGAGAAAGCACCAGCGGCTTGCCTCGACGATTGCCGCCAATGGATTGGCAACGTTCGCTGCCACCCTGTACTGCTCGGGAATGGCGGAGAAGGGATAGAGCACCGGGGTTACGAACATCGAGACCTGGACCAAGAACGGCGTCATGAAGCGCAAGTCGCGATACTTGGCTGTTGATGCTCCAAGAATGAGCCCGATCGCGAGCGAGAAGGCCGCAAGATGCAGCACTACCAGTGGAAACGCGACGATGCGCCATGAGAGCCCGTTCGTCTTTCCCATCCATTGAAAGGCGATGAGAAACACAAGTACAACGAAAAATTGAATCAGGAGCGCTACTGCAGTCGACATCAAGGACGACAACGGGACAATGATGCGCGGGAAGTAAACCTTGCTGAAGAGGTGTTCGTTTTCGATGAAAACCTGGCTGGTGGCGAAGATGACCTGCGAGAAATAGGACCACACGATCAGCCCCGAAAGATAGAACAGTGGTGCTGGCTGATTTGCCGTCGACACGCCGGCCACGCCGCTGATGGTGGCCGTGAAGACTGTCGTCCAGACGAGAGGCTGCAGGGCCAGCCAGCCCGGGCCGAGCAGTGTCTGCTTGTGACGAACCTTGATGTCGCGCAAGGCAAACAGGAGCAGAAGATCCCGGTGTTCCAATGCGCGCCGCAAGTCAAGGTCGAACCAGCCGCCTCGACGCCTGATGATCGTGATTCGCTTTGCGTTTCCGGTCATAGCGAAGGATCCTCAATTCTCATTTCGAATTCGTCGCCCTTCCAATCGCCCACGTAGATTCGCGGTAGCGTCAGGGGTTTGGCATTTCGCCTGACGGCACGAGCGTCCACGGTGCAGGCAAGATCGAATCCGGCCTCTCTGACCGCTCGCACGGTCGTATCGCTGTGATCGCCATACGGGTAGGCAAAGGCCCGCACTCTGGCCCCCGCAAGTTCCTCGCAGGCGCGCCGACTTTCGGCGATCTCCTTGAACTGAACGTCCGCGCTATGCGCCGGCAAGGTCGGATGCGTCAGCGTGTGCGCCCCGATCGTAATCAGACCGTCGGAGATATTCCGAACCTCTTGTGCCGTCATCGCCCGATGCATCTCCCGAGCTGCGAGATCGCAGGACGACCATTCGCCGATGTCCGACAGGAGCTGCGTCTGAGCGCAATGAGGAAGGATCCGCAAGCAGCCCCACACCTCCCGGAAGATCCGATCGCGCGCCTTGCGATCCGAGAAAGGCGGCACCGCCCAGCGGTACTCCTTGTCCGCGATATCCAGCGTGAGGCTCTCGGGCAAATGTTCGATTTCAAGGAAGACCCGCGCAACAGCATCCCACCAAAACTCCCTGTCGGCGCCGATGATCTCGGTTGTCACGAACAGCGTCATAGGGCAGTCAAGCCGCTGCAACACCGGCCGTGCGTTGGCATAGACATCGTGGTAGCCGTCGTCGAAGGTGACCGCCGCAAGCGGCTTGTCCGACGATGCGCGGGCCCGTTCCAGGTCGAGCAATTCGTGGAGATGAACGACACGCCGAAGGCGCTTGAGACAAGCGATCTGCTGCTCAAACCGCGCCGGATGAACCGCAAGCCCCCAAGGATCGACTGGGATCTCCGCGACACGGTGATACATGAGTATGATCGGATCAGAGCCAAAAATCCGCCGCCCGATCGATCGCTTAAAGGTCCGCAACGGCCGCAGCATCATTCGAGCCGCCTTCTTGCTGCGGCAGCGACAATCACCGGAAACGATTTGTCGAGCACGTCAAGCTTGAGCCGCGGCACTTCCGACACCGCCAATCCTTGCAGGAAGCAGACCGCCGCAAACACGTTCCCGAATGTCTCCACATCAATATCTTTTTCCTCAAACACGGACGTCAGCAATCGTCCCAATGCGATCTCAGTCAGCGACCAGAACCACGTATGTCCCCAAGCTCCCCGATCGACGGGGGAAATTCCAGGCACCGTAACAAGAAGCGTTCCGCCGGGCTTGAGCGCCCCCGCAAGCTCCGCCAGCGCCCCCCGCATGTCGAAGATCAGGTGGAGGGTTTGCGTGAGGACGATGCAATCAAACGCCCGTTCTGGCAAAGTCCCCGGGATCGAGATATCGCCAACGATTGTGGCGACCGGATTGGCGGCGTCGACATGGAGAACGTCGCTTTTCTCAACCCGCTTGCCGCCGAACCGAAGCGTATACGCGTTGTCGCCGATTTCGAGGACGCTGCCGCAGATCGTCGCGGCGTTGCGGGCAAGAAAGCCCTCGATGAAATAACGATCGATCGGCACTCCTCTGTCGAAGCCAAATTCGGCGCTGATTGGCTCGGTTCGCCCGAAATCTCCGAAATCGACGGTGCCTGGCGGAGGCGTCCGGAGGCGGCGCGACAGCCGCCGGCCGATTGGCGCGGGAGCTTTCGCGATGAGACGCCGCAATTGTCGACGGCCAAATCTTGCGACGCGATGAAGTGGGGACAAGGCGGTCATGACTGATCTTCCAATATTGGCTGCCAAGACTCAAGGCGCGGCTCGATCAGGCACACGCGTAAGCACCATTCATCGCGCCTGATCACTGCCGTACTCCTGTCGCACCGCCCGCAACGGTCTTGGCGCGTCCTTGCCCAAAGACCGTGCGTCTCGGCCGACGGCAAAGTGCCGTCCACCAGAATGGCTCGGTTGGCTTCAGCTCGGGCATCACGCTCGAACTGTAAACCACCGGTATCAGGTGGGAGGCTAGCATCGTGACGAGACGCTGCGCATCGCAAAAGCGGAGGTGCACGGCCGCCACGAGATAGGCGAGACCGGCCGCAAATGCGAACTGGACGGCCATCACCATCGGGAGAGCAACGAGTGACGCGCCGAACCGTTCTCCGTCCAGCAGGGTGACGACGAGCATGGAGAAGAGCGCACGGCACCGCTGATCGGTATTCTTAAGGGCGCGCTTGCCGTCATCCGGCCCTCTGCGTGTAGCGCGGCTGAGCTTCGGTCGCCGAAACCTGGGGCGCCCCCTCCGATGGACCGAACCGCTCATCTGTCGCCATTCCGTCCAACAGAGAAGATGAAAACTTCATCTCTTCAAGGGCTCGATCTTCGTCTGCCAATCGCCTCTGTTTCATACGCGTTATTGCGTCGACGGGATCGTCTTTACCCGCCTCCGGGTCCATGGCCAAGAACGCTCGAGGCGATCCAGCAAGTCGATCTCGTCCCAACCTTCTGCCAATTCCCCCTTGCAATACCTCCATCGCAGTGGTCATGGACAGGACCGGATCTTTCAGAAGCAATATCGTGTAGGCCGCTAACGCAGGAAGCAATCGCCTTTCACGCAATAGAACCTGAAACGCATACCTGTAGCCGCCCCCCAATGCCCAGCGCTTCACATGAGGCGCGAGCGACGGATTGCTCTTCAAGTGTCTTGCAATAGTCTGGATCATGGCTTTCGCCATGCGCGATCCATTGCTCGACATATTTCCTGCATAGATACGGTAGCCAACGAGATACGATCTCACAGCTTCAATTCGATAGCGCGCTGCTAGCCGAAGCTCAAAATCGAGATCCTCACAACCACCAATGCCTTGGTCGGCATATGAAGGGTCGAATCCACCAACTGCAAGCGCGGCATCGCGCCGGACCAATAGACTGCTTCCGTTTCCTATGAACTTGAGCACAAGGTCCCGAGCCAAGATATGGCCGCGACAGTCGGCCAAGGTCGGCCCCATGCCCGTGACCTGATCCTCCTCATTTATGGTTCGGCGGAACGTGTAGACACCAGCCCAACTCCGATCAGAACGATGAACATCCAGCGCATCGACCTGCCGCGCGATCTTCGTCGGATGCCAAAGGTCGTCGGCGTCCAAGAATGCCACATAGGGTCCCTGCGCGTTTTCTATCCCGAGATTTCGCGCGCGAGCTACGCCACGATTGGACGTGCTGACCAACTGCAAACGCTTGTCGGCGGCCGCAACCGCCTCCACTATTGACCGAGTATTGTCCGTTGAACCATCGTCAATGACAATGATTTCCAGATTCTCATACGTCTGAGCCTGCGCCGACGCGAGGGTGCGTGCTATGAAGCGTTCCGCGTTGTAGGCGGGTATTACGATGGATACGAGATTCATCAGGATCCACCCTGTTTACGGAATTTCGATCGATCCGCTCAGCTAACACGTTCAGCGCAAACCAGCGGTGCTCACGCAAGGGCGGCGCGATCTCGCCATCTCAGCGCCGTTTCAATGATGAAATCAATCTGCGAACACTGCGGCTTCCAGCCGAGCTCTCGCTCGGCCTTGGCGTAGGACGCAACAAGCACTGGCGGATCCCCCTCACGTCGCGGACCACGCCGGACGACAGGATCTCTTCCCGCGGCGCGCTTTACCGCTCCGATCAATTCGAACACGCTGGTCCCAACCCCAGTACCGAGATTGAAGACGTGCGTACCCGCGCGATCGAGAAGCATCTCGCCAGCGAGCAGATGGGCCCGCGCGAGGTCGTTAACATGAACATAGTCCCTGATCGCGCTCCCGTCAGGCGTCGCGAAATCTGTTCCGAAAAGCGTGAAAGGCCGGTCCGGATCCAAAGCGGCGTCGATCACAAGAGGAATGGCATGTGTTTCGGGCTCGTGGTGCTCGCCGATCTCGCCGTCCGGGTCGCACCCTGCGGCATTGAAGTACCGCAAAGAGACGGATGCAAGACCATAGGCCTTGCCGTAATCCTCCAACATGCGCTCGACAATCATCTTGGACCAGCCGTAAGGATTGATCGGCCTCTGCGGCTGCGTCTCGTCGATTGTCGGATGGTCCGGAATTCCATAACCCGCGCACGTACTGGAAAACAGAAGACGAAGGCATCCCATCGCGCGCATCGACTCGAGCAGAGCCAGCGTGCCGGCCGTATTGTTTGCGTAATACCGTGCAGGATCAGCTACGGATTCGCCTACGTAGGCTAGAGCAGCAAAATGCGCGACCAGGTCCGGCTTGTACATCTCAAGCGCGCCGCGCACCCGCGTCTCATCCCGAATGTCGCATTCGATCAGCGGCCCCCACCGCACGGCGTCTCGCCATCCCCGTGAAAGGTTGTCGAGAGTGATGACCGTCCATCCGGCGTTGGCAAACGCTTTGCAGCAATGCGATCCGACATAACCAGCACCGCCGGTAACTAGAACGGTTCTGGTCATGTGGCACCAGCACGTTCGGCACGCAGCAGGTTGTCGAAATAGGCGATCGTCTTGCCCAGACCGTCGCGCAGCTGAATAGATGGCGACCAGCCGAGCGTATCGCGCGCCCGGCCGATGTCGGGCTGTCGCTGCCTTGGGTCATCGGCTGGAAGTGGCTTGAATTCGATCAACGACTTCGACCCGGTCAGCTCGATGATAGTCTCGGCAAGCTCCATCATTGTGAACTCGACGGGATTTCCGAGATTGATCGGGCCGGTGATCTCATCGCCCGTATCCATCAGGCGGACGAGGCCGTCAATCAGATCGTCGACATAGCAGAAGGAGCGGGTCTGTTTGCCATCGCCGTAAATCGTAATGGGCTGACCCGTAAGGGCCTGCACGATAAAGTTCGAAACCACTCGGCCGTCGTTGGCCTGCATGCGCGGACCGTAAGTGTTAAAAATGCGCGCGACCTTGATCGAGAGATTGTGTTGGCGCCGGTAGTCGAAAAACAGCGTCTCAGCACAACGCTTACCCTCGTCGTAACAGGAGCGCGGACCGATGGGATTTACCCTCCCCCAATAGGTCTCGTCCTGCGGATGCACCTCAGGATCTCCGTAGACTTCCGAGGTTGAGGCCTGCAGGATTTTCGCCTTAACTCTCTTTGCTAGTCCCAGCATGTTGATTGACCCGTGCACGCTGGTTTTCGTGGTCTGCACCGGATCGTATTGGTAGTGGATAGGACTAGCCGGGCAGGCCAGATTATATATTTCGTCGATCTCGACATACAGCGGGAAGGTTATGTCGTGCCGCATCAGTTCAAAGCGAGGACACTTCAGAGGCCCACCTAGGTTAGCTTTGGAGCCCGTGTAGAAGTTGTCGACACAGAGAACCTCGTGGTCTGCGCCAACTAATTTCTCGCATAAGTGGGAACCCAAAAATCCCGCACCACCAGTGACCAAAATTCTCTTCCTCTGAAGCGCCAAAGATGTAACCCCCTGAAATCACAAGTGATTTACCCTACCGCCTTGGAAGTCTCGCAATCGAACAAGCTTACGGATAAAGTTCTAAATGATTTGACAGGCCAGTACAGTTTAAACAAAATTCAGCATTAAGAGTAGTTTGTGCGTTCCCCTCATTGCTCTGACAATCCATTGGTTTCGGTAGTTGTGCCAGCGTTCAACGCGGCAAACACTATTCGTGAGACCGTTAGCAGCGCGTTGAATCAGACTTACTGCAATCTCGAAGTCATTATCGTTGATGATGGCTCCACGGACCAGACTGAGGGAGTTGTCGCGCGCCTCATCATGGGCGATCCGCGGGTTCGCTACGTTCACAAGGAAAATGGTGGAGTGGCGTCGGCTCGCAACCGAGGAATTGCCGAAGCACAGGGTGAGTTCGTCGCCACTCTGGATGCTGACGATCTCTGGTATCCGACGAAGCTCGAGCGGCAGCTTGAACGCTTCGAACAAAGCGGACCAGAAACTGCGCTAGTGTATGCGTGGTGTTGCTGGATCGATGTCCATGGGACGATAACTGGTTCGGCCCCGCCTTCTCGGCTCGAAGGCAACATCTTGCCGGAGATGTGTCTGGGTAACGTTGTTATCAGCGGAAGCAATGCACTCATAAGACGCGAAGCGTTGGTCGCGGCTGGCGGTTTTGACGAGTCGCTTCGCTCGCGCGGCGGCCAAGGCTGCGAAGACTGGAAACTCTATTTACTGATCGCAGAACGATACAAGATAGCGATGGTGCCGGAATATCTGGTCGGATACCGCGTCTCGCCGGGCTCAATGTCCGACGATTTTGAACAGATGATGCGGTCCAGGCGCCTGGTGGAGGCCGAATTCATCTCGGCTCATCCGGAGTTGGCGCGCCAGTTTGCGCGCGGCCAAGCGATACTTGCGCGGTCCCTGGCATTGCGGGCGATTGATCGCGGCCAACTTCACGAGGCCATCGAGCTGCTGACAAATCAGTCGCACGGAAGGGTTGCGGCAGGACTCGCATCGCTCAGTTGGCTCGCGGGGGGCGCAATCCGACGCACACTCCGGTGGTTGAGAATTCACGGTCACCCCACAGCCCACGAATTTCTGCCAACACCTCGACCCGGGCCGATCCCCTGCTTTCGGCCGGAGAAGAAGCAAGACGTGCAATTCGATCAATAGAACGAAGCGCTACGTCCTCAACGAAAACCGGTCATTCCCGCCGATGATGGCTTTTCAGGCGCAAGCTCATCAGTCGGAAAGAAACGGGTCCGATGGGCTTCCGCGAGAACCGTTCCGTTCGCTGATTTGGCAAGTGCAGTCCATTGATACATATCCGGCTTGCACGGACCAAACGTACGAATGCTTCCGGAAGGCACGACGCCGTCGGCCGGCATGGGAAGTTCCTGCCCGCCCATCTCCCGTGTTCCTTGCATCAGGACGAGAAGCAGCAGTTTGGCACCGGTCGGCACGTTGCGAAGGCGGATTTCGGGGTTTGGGAAAAGGGTGACGCAACCTTTCGCACCCTGCCAGGAAAAATCTAACGCCATCTGGTCGGCCAGAGCCGGATACGATGCTCCAAGCCACAACACAACTGCTCCAAATAGGATCCTGACACGCATATCGCCCTCTGAACCATGCTGACGGCCAAGATCGAATTTTCGGCCAAAACACTCAATATCAAGCACTCAAATATGCGGCAGCTACCGGAACCCGCGGAAAACTAGTCGCAAGCGCCACCCAGATCAAGCATCCTCATGGTCGAACAGCGTTATCGGAAAGTTGGGCGCACCGGCAAGCACAGCCGACCTGCATATGTACGATCTATCGCGCAGCGCGAGCCCGATCAAACTTCTGCCGGATTAACGGTTAAAGGAGCGCGGGATGGACAGACCGCCTCTCATGGCCCATGTATCAACCTATAGTGGCCTATGAATTCGAAGCTCCCGCAGGTGCCAGTTGAAAATACTCGTTCATGATTATGCTGGTCATCCCTTCCAGGTTGATCTGAGCCGCGAACTGGCCTTGCGTGGTCACGAGGTCACTCATGCGTATTTTCACGGCGACCACGGTCCCAAGGGCCGCCTTGAACGTTTATCATCTGATCCTGCCAGACTGTCCTTCAGGGGCGTCAGTCTGCCGCGGCCGTATGACAAGGCCTCTTTCGTAAAGCGTCGGTTTGATGATGTCGCGTACGGCAAGTCCGTCGCAGCGCTGGTCAGTTCTCTCAAGCCGGACATTGTCATCTCGGGAAATACCCCCACCGAAGCTCAATCGGCCATCGTGAAATCATCCGTTGGCAGCGGAGCGGGTTTCGTCTTCTGGGTTCAGGACTTTTACAGCATCGCCGTTTCCAAGCTGCTCCGTAAGAAATTAGGCGCGGTCGGTGCCGCCATTGGCGGGTACTACAGCTTTCTCGAGCGACGCCAGTTTGCGAATTCTGACGCCATCGTGGTGATCACCGATTCCTTTGCAGAGGTCGCGCGACAATGGGTGCGCGCGAAGGACAAGGTCTTCACAATCGAAAACTGGGGCGCGCTGGGCGAGATATCGCCGCTTTCGAAGCACAATGATTGGGCGCGTCGTCACCGTCTGGCCGAGACGTTCAACTTTCTCTACTCTGGCACCCTCGCGCTCAAGCATAATCCGCAATTGCTCGTCGATCTTGCCCGGAAGGTCCAAGGACGCGCAAACGTGGTCGTGGTGAGCCAGGGCGTCGGCGTCGCCGACCTGGAGCGCGCAAAACTTGAGCAATCGATTGATAACCTGATCCTGTTACCGCTCCAGCCTTTCGGCGATTTGCCCAAAGTGCTGGCCACCGCGGATGTCACCGTTGCAACCATCGAACCCGACGCAGGTATGTTCTCGGTTCCCTCTAAGGTCCAGTCATATTTCTGCGCACAACGGCCGGTATTATTGGCGGCGCCTGCCGAAAATCTCGCCTCCCAGGTGGTGCGCAGGGTTGGCGCTGGCGTCGTGGTCGATCCGAACGACAACGAGGGCTTCTTGCGTAGTGCGCTTCGCTTGATCGAGGACCACGGCTTGAGGACCGCCGCCGCCCAAAATGGTAGGAATTTTGCTTCGGAGAACTACGACATCAAGCGGGTGACGGACCGCTTCGAGACGGTGTTCCAGCACGCCATGCGTGCAAGAAATGCAAGAAAGGGAACTGTATGACTAAGACTGCTCTGGTCTGCGGCGCAGGTGGCTTTATCGGCGGGCACCTTGTCAAACGGCTCAAGCGGGAAGGTTTTTGGGTCCGCGGCGTGGATCTGAAATTTCCGCCGTTTGCAGAAACTGAGGCCGATGATTTCGCGGTCGGCGACCTTCGCGATCAGTATTTCTGCCGTCAGACTACAGACCGCAGGTTCGACGAAGTGTATCAGCTCGCCGCAGACATGGGCGGTGCCGGCTATATTTTCACCGGCGACCATGACGCTGACGTGATGCATAACTCGGCCACGATCAATCTGAACATGCTGGATGCCTGCCAGAAGAGGAACGTGCGCGGCTTGTTTTACTCGTCTTCGGCCTGCATGTATCCCGAACACAACCAGATGGACCCCAACAATCCGAACTGCGCCGAGGATTCCGCCTACCCGGCGAACCCGGACAGCGAATATGGCTGGGAGAAATTGTTCTCTGAGCGCCTTTACCTCGCCTACAACCGCAACTACGGCATGCGCAACCGCGTCGCGCGCTATCACAACATCTTCGGCCCCCAGGGCACCTGGGACGGCGGCAAGGAGAAGGCACCGGCCGCCGTCTGCCGGAAAGTCGCGCAGGCGAACAATGGCGGCGAGATCGAGATTTGGGGCGACGGCACCCAGACCCGCTCTTTCCTCTACATCGAGGAATGCCTCGAAGGCACGATCCGCCTGACGCGGTCGGACTTCGAGGGTCCCGTCAACATCGGCTCCGAGGAGATGGTGACAATCAACCAGCTCGTCGACATCGTCACCGACATCGCCGGGAAGAAGCTTCACAAGAAGCATATTCCGGGGCCGCTCGGCGTGCGCGGCCGCAATTCGGACAACCGGCTGATCGGGCAGAAGCTCGGCTGGAAGCCTTCCGCAACACTGCGCTCAGGTCTCGAGAAGACCTATGAGTGGATCGAGCGGCAGGTTCATCGAAATTCAACGAGGGCGGCTGCGTAGGACGATCGCCGTCTCAGCAATTCACGGCAACGAAGCGAAACCGGCTCATCTGCTGGCGCCTCGTTGCTGCGGATCTTCCGCTGAAGGCCGCGTCAAGAGGGCGGTCATTGAACCAGCCTTCGAACCGCAGATTTACGCCCAAGTCTTGCGTTCAAGCCCTGGCCGACAGGAAAGGCCGAATTATCTGAACCCGAATGATACGGCGGTCCTAAACCGCGCCCTTTGAGCGGCTCGGTATTGAGAATCAAATCTGATTCGCATCAGCCACTCCGCCACCGGCAGCGGTGAATACAGAACAGCGCAGATCCAGACGAATATTGCGAGTCTCGAGAAGATTCTAATGCCTTGCGGTTGCCATGTTGCGGAAAAGGCGTTCATGAGGATCCGCAGCTTACTGTCCCCGGTCAGCGGATGCTCGGCCGGAGCGATGCGACGCGACGCAGTTCGATACATCAAGTAGTGCAGGCTGCGTTGTGGCCCCCGGGCCTTGACGTTCAATCCGGCCAGGCCGGCTATCCGCTGCATGTAGTCGAAACGCTGCTGCGCTCTTATGATCTGACGATGCAGCCGTCGCGGATGCAGATCGGCCATCGCACCGAGGTTGTTCCCGTGCACGCGGTAGTAGGCCAGGGGTTCGGGGATCGTCACCACATCTCCCAGGAGCGGAGCGGCAGTTACGCAGCAGGAATCGGTGGCATCACCACAGGAGTGATCCAAAGGAAATATGCGCTCCAAGAACCAGCGCGCATAGAGATTTCCAGATCCCGGCGGGGTGGGATAGAAGGATGTACTGAGTATCCAAGCTCGGCAATCATCGGCCGTGGGCGTCGATTGATATTTTGGGAAATTCGAATCTAGATTGCGACCGCTCGAATCGATGGTCCCCATCTGAACTTGCACCTTGCTGACGCGATCCCCCCAGATGGCCATCGCGCGCCGCATGATCTGGGGCTCAAGCAAGTCATCGCTGTCGAGAAACGATATCACGTCCCCTTTTGAGATCGCGAACCCGTGGTTGCGCACGTCCAATTGCGTCGATTTTGGCAGCAACTCTCCGCGTATCCGGTCGCCATACGATCTGATGATTGCCGCAGAGTCGTCCGTGGAACCGTCATCGACGACAATGACCTCAACATTCGCCCAATCTACAGCCAGAGCCGAGTCAATCGCCTGTCTGAGGAACGTCGCATAATTGTGGTTCGCTATGATGATCGACAACACCATCTGAGCTTTCGACGGAAGCTTAGATGGTTCTCCGGTCAGATGCTTCATTACTAGGCGTCCCAGCCTTTACCGACTTGCGGCTCGTCAAGCGCGCCAATCGGACATGTTCGGATATCCTTACTATTGTCAACTTATCCAGACTATAGTCGAACGACACATTTGGCCAAAGGTCCGCGAGATGCCCAATCACACAGTTGGATCGCTCCTGGTTTGTCTATTGACGCAACTTTCCGTGTTCTGGCCGATCCATTCGGCCAATGCCGGAGGTTGGGAGCTGGTGTTCTCGGACGAATTCAACGGCACTTCTCTAGACAGAAACAAATGGGCGACCCGATATCTCTATCAGAATGAAACCATGGATTATTTCACTGATGAGAGTCAACGCTACCGAGACAACCAGATCTCGGTGTCTGGGGGCGTTCTCGATCTTCGGGCCGAAAAGAAGGAGGGCGCAAGCCATTTCGAATCTGGCCTGATCCGCAGCCACAGGACCTTCTACTATGGTTACTATGAAGCACGGGTGTTCTTGCCTTCCGGAAAAGGCGTATTCCCGGCGTTTTGGCTCGAGGCAGATTACGATCAAGATGGCAAGTTTTGGCATCCTCCAGAGATCGACATTCTCGAATATGTAATCAATGGCTCGACCGATAAGCCGAACATGCTCCACTCGTCGGCGGCGCCGTGGGGTATTCCAAATCCGTTTACGTTTGTTGACCCGTCGTTCCGTACCAACTTCATGGTCATGGTCGACAAAGAGGACTTAAATCACGATTGGCACGTTGCGGGCTTTGTCTGGACGCCCGAATCCATCACCTTGTTTTGGGACGGGCGGCGAATTTACACCCGGAAATATGAGTGGCTGCGAAAAGACGGGCAACTTGGCCCTCCGGCCCATGTCGATTTCAATTTTGCCGTCGGTGGTAGCAAGTGGGCCGGGAAGAATGGCATCGACGAGGCCGCATTCCCTCAGGCCTTCAAGGTGGACTATGTGCGCGTGTGCCAATTCACCGACTCCGACCGTGGCAGCCGGCAATGCGGAGACAGCGTGTTTACACCTGACCCAAAGGAATTCGGTTACACGAGTGCACTTAACGACATGCCAAAGCCCACATTCACCAAGAATACGTTGATACGCGATAAGCAACCGGCTACGGAAGGGTTCGCTTTAGCTGACGTCGCTGCCCCGCTGGACGTTGCTGTAGCGCTCAAACTGCCAGAAAAATATCCGTCCGGCAGAACCCTTGTCGTTTCGGCCGTGGACCGGGCCACGGGCGCGACCGTTGCTTCAGCTAGCCGTAAACTCGACGACGGCGCATTGGCAACTCGGTCAGATGGCTCCAGCTTCGTCGCCGTCTCTCTCCCGGCAATCCGACAGCCGGGAAACTACCGGCTTGATGCCAAAATGACGGCTGAAATCTCGAATGAGAAGGGCGGAAGGTCTGTATCAATGATCCCGCTCGCATGCGATACAAGCGTGCCCCAGCCGGCGAAATCGAGGTCTTGTCAATTGGTGGACTTTCGAGTGCACTAGGCCTACGCGCTGCGTGCGCTTGAATGCAAGCCCGGCGACAGGATCGAGAGAGCCAGCAATGTTTGAGATCGTCGAAGCAGGCCGTCCGACCGTGAAGAAGATTCTTTGGATTTGCGGGAGATTGCCGGCGCCGCTGTTCAGTGGTGACGCTATCTACTCCGCAGGCCTGCTCAAGGCGTTGGCGGCAATGAACGATGTCAGTGTGACAGTGGTCGGCGCCCGAAGGAGCGATCAGGACGTTGCAGGGCAGCTTGCCGAATTGAAGGACGTTCATTGCGTGGAAGTGCCCCCGCCGGCGAAAGCGTCCGGGCTGTGGAGCCTGACGTCGTCCTTACCGAGAGATGCTTACAATCTGAGCAGTTCCCAATTCAGACAAGCGCTTGATGAGCTGCTCCGCAGCGATTGGGACTGGATCGTGATCGACCACGCGTATTCCTCCGGACCCTTGTCTTCAATTCTGCAAAACCGTAAGAAAGCTTCGCTTTGTTATGTTGCTCATAATGCCGAGGGGAGAATTCGTCCCGAGATCGCACGTGGAATGGATGGCTCACTCCGCCAGGCGGCGATGCGTCTGGATGCCGCCAAATACCGGCGCCTCGAGCTCAGACTTCTGAATGCCGCTGACGTTGTCGTGTGTATCACGAATGACGACGCGCTCTACTTTCAGAAGTTCGCGAAACGCATCCGCGTGATCCCGCCGGCATTCCTCGGGACGGCAATGCCAACGCGAACGATCGACGAAAATTGTCCGAGAGCCCTGCTCCTGCTCGGAGCGTTCGAATGGATCGCAAAGCAGAAAAACCTTGAGATCCTCATTGAAGCGCTTGTACCGGCTCTGAAGCGAAGCCGGATTTCCCTGAACGTCGTTGGCGCCGTGCCGCAACACATCCAGGATCGGCATGCGAGCGAACGGCCTTACCTCACATTCCATGGGCGCCTCGCCGATCCATCGCCCGTCATTCTGTCGAGCCGTGGCGGATTGGTGCCGGAGCTGTTCGGCGGAGGGTTCAAACTGAAGGTGATGGACTATGCATTCGCACGGCTTCCAATATTTGGCCTGAAGGAGGCCATGGCCGGTACGACGGCAGATGAGCAGTCGGCGATGTTTCTTGCGAATAACATGAGCGGGCTGGCCGAAGCGATCACCGGGAACATCGACAATCTGGAGCAACTCAGCAGAAACCAGGAAAGGGTTTTCGAGCTATTCTCGAAACGCTTTTCCCTCGACACGGTCGCGGCGAGTCTTCGCGAAATATTCCTTCAGCGTGAACGTGCCGCGCCTTGACGTTCGCCGCGACAGCAAAGCAACAACCATAGTGCCAGTTAACTTTCGGGACTTCCCTGCCACCGCATTCGGATGCAGTTGAATGGCTAGCACGACGCTCACAGCAACGGGCCCATCGGTCTCGGTTCTAACCGAGAAGGAGCTTTCGCCGAGGGGCAGACTGGTAATCCGTGCGTCGGTGATTTCGGCGCTCTTCCTGACCCAGATTGCCTACAATATCGGCGAATTTCCCGTCACCATGGAATTCGTCTTCTACGGGTCGATCGCGCTGTATCTACTTGCGTCGGGTCATGCGGCGGTCAGCGTTGCAACGTTGTTTCTCTATCTCCTCACTACGGCCTCCGCAATCGTCGCCGTGAGGCTCACGACGTTGCCGGCGTCCTGGAGTTCGCTGCTTCTTTTTCTCGCGCTCTATGCTCCCTTCTCGTTTCGCTTGCGGGCCGGACCAGGCTTGCGCCCGGTCCAGGATTCCATCCAGTCCACCTTTGTCTCTGCTGCGAGCGTAATCGCCGTCATCGCAGTAGCGCAGTTGATCCTTGTGAACGCAACTAAAGCCAATGCGCTCACAAACATCTATTTCATCCTGCCTGAAGCAATTCGCGGCGGCGGCACCTACACTTTCCTCCGCGAGGGCGGAAGCCTGATCAAGGCAAATGGATACTTCCTTCGCGAGTCAGCCGATCTCTCTCTCGTGACCTCCCTGGGGCTACTCATTGAGCTTTCCACGAGGGCGAGACTTTCCGTAATGGGCATTCTTGCAGCGGGTCTCCTGTCCTCCGTGTCCGGCTCCGGAATCGTGGCTCTTCTGCTCGGTCTCGTGCTGCCTAGGACGATCAGTCGAGTACCCCTCTTCGTGGCTTCCGCTTCCGCTCTTATTCTCGTTTTGTTTATGCTCTACTCTGCCGACATTCCCGGCATCAATGGCTTGTTCTTTGACCGGCTCTCCGAGATCAACCAGCCAGGCACGAGCGGCTATGCGCGTTACGTCGCGCCAATGGGTATGGTCCAGCTCAACCTGGATGCCGGTGGTCTCGCGATGTGGCTGGGAAATGGGGCGGGAAGCTTTTTTCGAAGTACACTGCTGCTACGCGCAACGTACGAGATCGCGGATCCAACATGGGCAAAGCTGACCTTCGAGTATGGTCTTGTCGGTCTCGCGCTCATTACGGCGATGTTTCTTACCCGGCTGTATTCATGCGCTCTGGATGCGAGAATTTGCAACTATCTCTTCGTCGTGTGGGCAATCAATTCCACTGTTCTCAAAATCCAGTATATCCTTTTGATCTGGCTTTTGACGCTCGTGCCGAAGACATTTCGCCGCTCCAATCCGATACACGCTTGAGCGTCTAACCTATGCCGCTGCAAGAGATGTGCTGCATCCTCTGAATTGACGTGACGCATCGACTACTTCGAAGCGAAGCCATCGCACAGAAAATTGCGAGGCCGCCTGCCGCAGCGCCCCTTATTGCCAACAGAACAAATTCGAGAAGCAGACTATCTATTGTTTTGATCTTGTGAAAGTGATGACTCGGCGCTCGATGACGAACTAACGTCTGCGACCCGGACAGAAGTTACGTCCAACGCCAAAACGCTATAAGTCTCGAACACGGAACCGACAAAGTTAATGCACGGATATCCTGGCACCAACCAGATGAAACAGAGAATCGAAGGGTTTGATGGCATCCGAGCCATCGCGGTCATATTGGTCTATGTGCAACATGCGAACAATTTCGCGGCTGAATATGGCTTCGGCGAGATCGGCGTCTGGTCTTTCTTCGTTCTGAGCGGCTTCTTGATTGTCCGGATATTGTTCGACGCGAGAGTGAGAATCGAAGCTGCCTCATCTGGCTTCGGAGCCGAGTTTAGGGCCTTCTTGGCTCATCGAACGGCGCGAATCTTTCCGATCTACTATCTCGTCCTCGCCTTAGCAGCCTTCTTCGTTGCTATCGGATGGCATGTACAATTTTACTCCTTCGACTGGGCCTTGTCTTTTTGGACATACACTACAAATTGGCAGATTCAGCATACAAGAATAAACCCAGGCGTCTTCGTTCACCTTTGGAGCCTTTCCATCGAGGAGCAGTTCTATCTCTTCGCCGCCCCTCTATTTCTCTTGACGCCATCACGATTTTTTTCCCACGCGCTTCTTGCCATCATCGCGGTCGGCGCCGCAAGAAGCGTACAAGTCGCACTCAACGAGGGTTTCGGTCCAGACTCAACAGTGAATTTTTACATGCTCGCCCTAGGTGGTCTGGCGGGACTTCATGCGCGCAAGGTTTCGATTGATTCCGCCCGCAGGGCATTTTTTACAACCACCTGCTTACTACTGTGCTCATTGCTCGCAGAATTGATCATATTCCATCAAGATCGCAAAACTATCCTGATGGTGCCGCTGCAGATGGCAACAATGTACGTTTACATTGCAACAAACCAAAAAAGTGCGCTCGTGCGGAGTCTGTCGATAGCCCCGCTGGCCTACCTGGGCCGCATCAGCTACGGTTTTTATCTCTACCACAACTTTGTTCGGCTCGCCTTTATATCCGACGCATTGGGCGCTCATCTCGAATTTCCAAATAGGGTCCGGGTTGCCATCGAGTTTCTTCTGACATTAGCGATAGCAGCTGCATCTTGGCGATTTATCGAGAGGCCCATATTAACATCCACGCACCGTGATCCTTCGGCCGCGAAACAACACGGTTTGCGTTAGTCTCGACGCCCCAGATCAGGCAGGTCGCCGTGGTCGCGTGGCTCGTGGCATTTTTTTGGTTTGTTGGCGTGCGATCATTGATATCTTGAGACCGCTGCGCTCTTCGAGAAAGCATCATCACTTGAGGACGACAAAACCGGCGATCCGGTCGCGCCCAAAGGTCGTCGACAAATGGGAATATGACGCGTGACGCCGGAGGAGCCCCATGACCGTTAGCGATCGGTGGTGGGGCTTTTACAGAATCGGGTTAAGCGCTCGCATCAGCTCATTGCTAACGGGCGACACGTTTGGGGCATTAGCTAAAAAGCCGCGTGCGGACCACTAATGGGGCGAACACACCCGCAAGGGCCGCTGATATTCTCCCAACCGGCCGCCAAAAGCTGAAGCCGAGACCGCCAGTCGTCCAATTTTGACCATCAGCGATGTCCAATAGAGGATATCGATCCTGCCGCTGGTTGTCCTTGTATTGCCTGGAGAAAGGTAGATGTAGAGCGCGCCGCCGCTCCTCCTCCGCCAGTGATGGTCGGGTTACCCGCATACTTGGTCCGTACGCACACGTCGAAGGCCGCCTGATTGACGCATGCGCGCGGGCACGGCGAGGTCTATGATGGCGTTGGGTGAAGG
>NZ_JBBIAM010000053.1:0-60009 GCF_054185185.1 Bradyrhizobium sp. UFLA05-153 | reverse complement strand
CAACGTGCCGTACACCGCGATCACCAAGCCGATCACAAGCGCGGCTCCGCGCGTAAGCTTCATGCGGTTCCTCGCGAGAAATGAAAACGAGCAACTTTAGCACTAAATTCCACCCCTGAGAGGCGGCGGATTAACTCGGGTTCAGTCAGGACGTTCTACCAAGAGTCGCACCGCCTCCGGAACGATCTGCAGCGCATCACCGACGACCGGCAATCTCAAAGTGCTGGTCGGTCGGGATCGATCACGATGATGACCCTTCCGTCCTTCATGCCGACCAAGTGCTGGATGGCCTCGCTGATTCCGATCGCAAGGTACAGTCCTCCGACAACTCCGGTCGTCCGGCTGGATTCGGCACCGACTTCACAAGGGCGGCGATCTTCACCGACATCACCTCTCATTTCAGAACGGCGCCCCGAACATCCTCTCATCGCCGCCTCGCAGTTATTCACAACGACCTATCGTCCCGTCCATTTGGGTTTCCGTTTTTCGGCAAACGCCAGCGTACCTTCCGTTGTGTCCGCTGATGCCCGCAGCTGTTCCAGCAGCTCACCATCCTGTCTGATCGCCTCGTCGACGGGCAATGCTTGGCCGGCGAGCACCGATTGCTTAGCCGACCGCACAGCCAGTGGTGAGCACTCGAGAATCTCCGCGGCCCAGCGCTCGGCGACGGGCATGAGGTCGGCAAGGGACACGACCTCATTGACGAGCCCAATTCGATACGCCTCCGCAGCCGAAAAGAATTTACCCGTCAGTATGAGGCCCATCGCCGTCCTGAATGAGATTTGACGAGCAAGACGATGGGTTCCCCCTTCTCCCGCCATTCGCCCGACGCGCGGCTCGGGAAGGCCGAAGCGAGCGTGTTCAGCGGCGATGATGATGTCGCACGCAAGTGCCAACTCCAAGCCGCCAGCAACCGCAACGCCATTGATGGCTGCAATGATCGGTTTCGAACAATCGAAGTCGCGGGTGATTCGTCCAAAAGGCGGATTGTCAAGCACCTTGACGTGTGCCTCTTCACCTGCTCGAGCCACAGCGGCGACTTTAAGATCGTTGCCAGCCGAGAACGCTCGATCGCCAGCCCCTGTGAGGATCGCTACCCAAAGGTCGGGATCGTCGCGAAAGTCTTCCCAAATCTCCTTGAGCTCCAGATGCGCCCCCAAATGAAGGGCGTTCATGACCTCGGGCCGGTTAAGCGTGACCACAGCGAGATGACCGCGCTTTTCATATTTCGCGAACTGGTAATGCATTTTTCTTTCCTCTCACTCCTGGTTGAGCCCGAGTATCCGCAGTTCCGCTACCTGACAGCGAGTCTGCGATGCTTTGAGCCACACTTTTGTGCCTGGCCGGCTTGATCTTTGCTCCGACCATCTGACCCACAGGGTAGTTAATGAGATTTCGTGCCGCTCTCTGTTGAGGCTGCACACTCGATTTACGGTTCTATGGCAATTAACCGCTGCCAGGACTTTAGGACACTCTGGACAATTCGCGTTCGTCTGTCCGAGGGGACTCTATCTTTATTGCCTCTTTCCGCTCTGCCCGGTCGAACATTTCAGACAGCGCGTCGTCGTTGCAACTCCACTTGCGTTCGAACTTCGCTAGACGTGAGAGCGCAGGACAGCTGCGAGCCGGCGAATCTGGACATCCCAAGCACCGTCGCGAAGCTCCATCGCTTTTGCACGTTCTGACCAGAGGTGCAGGTCCGTTTCGCGCATATGGCCGATTGCGCCGTGCAGCTGATGAGCGGTGAGCGTTGCGAACTTGTACGCCTCATTCGCCTTGAGCTTTGCAATAGCCGTCTCCCGCTCGCCGATTTGGCCAGTCCCCACAAGCGAAACAGCCTGATACGTTGCAAGCCGCGCGCCTTCGACGGCAATGTGCATGTTGGCAACGTGGTGTTGCGCCGCTTGAAAGCTAGCTATCGGCCGACCAAACTGATATCGATCCTTGAGATATGCGACAGTTCGGTCGATGACGACTTGTGCTCCACCGACCATGTCCATGCAATGCAGCGCAGTCGTGGCATTGGCGATCCAGTGCAGATCATCAGACTTCAAGCCTTCGGAACTACTCAAAACGTTCTCGCAATCGAGTTCCACGCCATCGAGATCGACACGGCACTGGTTGTCCCGTGCGAACGTGAACATTCGCTGCACCGAGATTGCCCGTCTGGGTACGAGAATAGTGACAGCCGCATCAGGTTCCCACGCATCTGGGACTCTCGCCCTGGTCAGAAGAGCGGCAACCTCGTCGGCGTTTGGAACGAAATCCAACGATCCGCTGAGCGCCCATTTCGAACCCCGCCGTTCTGCGGTAATGGAAGGGATAATATTCGAACTGTCGCCCGGGTCGGCGAGCGCGATCGTTCCAAGCACCTCTCCAGCAGCCGCCTTTAGCAACCACTTCGAGATCTTGGCATTGCCAGCCAAACGCGACAATGCGAGGCCGAATTCGATCGTGCTGTACACGACTGTAGGACAAAGAGCGCGACCACCCTCTTCGTAAAAAAGCCCCAGATCGAACAGCGTGCCCCCTAGGCCACCTACATTCTCAGGAAGCGCCGCGCCGAACGCCCCGAATTCGGCAAGGTGAGTCCAAAGCCGCGCCGGCTTAGCTTCAACCTTCGGATTCTGGAGCTCCCGAACAAGAGAGGGCGGACACTCACGTGCAAACAAACGCCGGATCGAGCGGACGAACTCCTCCTGCTCGCCAGAGAGCGAAACCTTCATATATCAGTCCTCATCTAAGAAATAATCTTCCCGGCGTCAGCTGCGCTTAGTTCTCCCATAGCTAGGCATGCCATATCCATGCTGGGCTATGGCGTCCCGCAATACCTCGTTTGCACCTCCGCCGAAGCGCCCGACCGGCGCATGTCTGTAGAGCCGCTCAATCGCTCCATGCCCGGGCGCCGCAGGATCTCGCCAGTTAAGCTGCCCATGCATGCCAAAGATCTGCATTCCGAAGTCGGCTATCTTCTGGCGGACCTCGCTGACGTAGACTTTTTCAGCAGTTACCGTCGTGGTAGGCATCTCACCGCGTTCTATCTGCGACGCCGCACGCAAGCCGTAGAGCCGAGCAACTTCTACGTCGGCATCGAGCTCTGCGAGGCGCCGCCGCACATCTGGCTCATCGATAAGAAGCACCCCTCCTATCGGACTGGCTCGACAAGCCTTGATCAAGTCGTCCAGCTCTCGTCGAAGGTCACCCGCGTTCGCCAGAGCACCGCGCTCAAGCGCGAGCGCCCCAGTGATATACTCCCACCCCTTATTGACTTCGCCAATTAGGTTTCGACGCGGCACCCGCACGTCGGTAAAGAACACCTGATTAGTTCGGTAGTCGCTCCACGCGATCAGCGGACGCACTTCTATTCCCTTGGTGCTCAGCGGAACCATGAGCACGGAGATACCCTGATGTTTAGGCGCACTCGGGTCCGTGCGCACGCAGAGCCATTCATGCGTTGCAACGTGCCCTTGGCTGTTCCAGATCTTCGATCCGTTGACGACCCACTCGTCCCCCTCGAGCTCGGCCCGCATCTTGAGACTCGCCAGATCTGTTCCTGCGTCTGGCTCGGAATACCCTAACGCAATATGGATCTCCCCGCGAGCGATAGGCGGCAGGAAATCCCGTTTGTTACCCTCCGTACCATAACGCATGATGATTGGCGCAACGGTCGTAACGGTCATGTCAGAGCCAGGAACGAGGGCGTAGTCGAATTCGCTCATGAGAATGTGCTGCTCGATCGCCCCCTTGCCCAGGCCACCGTATTCCTTGGGCCAGGTTAGACCGAACCACCCTTTCTGCCCGACTTTTTCGCGGAACTTCCGCGCCTCCGGACCCCAACGCCACACGCCAGGCTCATGCGGGATTCCCTCATTGTAAAGCTCACGCTCGAGCTCAGGCGTAACGTTTTCGCGGAGAAAAGCACGAACCTCATCGCGCCACTCGCGCTGGGACTCGGTAAGCTGGAAATCCAAAGTACATAACCTCCCCTATCACGAAATTCTACTATATGGCGGGCCAGCGGCCAAATGCTGCAAAACTCAAGCATGCTTAGAAGAAATTCTGCAAAAAGTGCGGCCTTCCTAGACCCTATGTTTGCCCTCTGAGGTGACGGGCGGCCCGCCCTGTGGCAAGCTCCTATCGAGGGTTGCGCCGAATGGTCCGGCGCCGAGCCTCAAGCATGGGGAGCGGGCCTGATGAACGATAGCATCTTCGTGGGGCTGGATGTGCAACAAGGCGACGATTTCGGTTGCAATGGCCGAAGCGATGCGCGGCGGGGGGCAGCTCGTAACTTGGGGACCATCCCTAATCGCGCCGATCAAATCGCCAAGTTGGCGAAGAAGCTTGGCAAGGGTGACCGGCAGGTAAGTTTTTGTTACGAAGCCGGACCCTGCGGATATGGCCAGCATCGACAACTGACGGCAAGCCTGAATCGTCGCCATTGTGTATAGAAATGGCCGCCCCCTGCCCGCAGTGCCGATCATAACCAATCCGCGGCCGCGGGCGGGGTCATTCTCATCGTGACCTTCCCATGAGAACTCCGCGCAGGCTGTACCGTCTCGAGCGCCGTAGCGGACGTCGAGAAAAACGTTCAGCGCACCGAAGGCAATTTCATCGTCGGACTTGCCATTGCAAGTGAGATGCGCCTCTCTTCATGATCGAGGAAGTCGCTGTCCCACTTGTCCATCTCGACGATGCGCCAGCGGCCGGAAGGCCTTGGCGAAGCCGGGCACCTTGGCCACCATCCAGCCTCCGCGATCAGCTTTGGCAGCCGCACCAGATTGTAGGCGGTGGCAGCGAAGGTAAAGGCCGATGCGACGCGATCAGGGCCACGAAAGCTGGGTTTCTCTTGCCAGGCGATCGTCTTGATCCAGCCGAATGCCTCCTCGATGCGCTTGCGGATACGTTGGCTGACGGCATAGCCACCGTGCCGGGTCGTTCCGCCCCTCAATCGCAGAGCTACGGCCGCTGGCGTTCTGTGCAACGTGCGGCGTCACATTCATCGAGCACAGCTCGTTGACGAAGTCTTCTGCATCGTAGGCTTTGTCGGCGCCAAGCGTGATCGCTGTCGGCCGGTCGGCATAGGGCTCGATCATGTGCAGCGCGGCCACCCGCTCGGCATGCCCGTCAGCTAGCGTCAGGCAGGCGTCGACCAGCAGGCCGTGACGGTTCTCCATCAGCCCATGCCCGATGAAGCACAACTTCGTCTCGTTGCCTTTACCCTTGCGGTACAGCGCCTGGCGCCGGCGGTTCGCCGGAGCCGTCCTTCGGCTTGACGCTCTTCATCGAGGCCCAGGCCTCGATCAGCGTGCCGTGAACCGAGAAGTGATCGCTCGACAGAAGCCTCGTCACCCTGGGCTGCGCCAGCCCCGCCGCGAGGAAGCCGCTCCATCAGAAGCCGCTCCGAGCGGATCGAATAAAACGCCTGCAACAGCATAGCCAGAGCAGCTTCTCCGGCGGATCGACGGCCGCCCAATCGGCGAATGGACCATGATCGAGACGAGAATCTTTTGCTTCCTTCTTGCTAACGTATTCCATGATCACGTGTCCTTCGGCTCAAAATACCGGCTGAAGGTTGCGATTCCCCATGGCCACTGGAAACCTCGACCTTTGTCGCAGGGACTAGCTAGCTCATATGTGTCCTCGATGGACTGATCAACCATTACGCCTTTGAAGCCTACGTCGAGCAGGTCCTCAGACCCGACCTGAGGCCAGGCGCCATGGATAAGCTGTCCAGCCACCAGGGACCAACGGTGCTCCAGATCATCGAAGCGGCAGGTGCGAGCTGCTCTGCCTGCGGTCCTGCATTCCCCACTTCAATCCTGTCGAGAACACCTTCCCCAAGCTCAAAGAACGCCAAGCCGCGGATCGACCGGACGGCCTCTGGAGCGCCATCGGCTACATCATTGACCACGACCGCCGAAACTGCTTCATCGCTGCAGGATAATCGTGCGAACACTCTTGCGCCTCTCTGATGCTGAGTGCCTGCTCTGTCGCGGGATGAGAATGCGGAGTGTATACGGGCGCCAGTGCAGTGAAACCAGCAGCGATTCTTTACCTGAGCTCAACGAGCAGCGGTATGCGAGCACGCATCCACCTTCTGTTGCGCTCAAGCTGGCCGGCATACCGAGCCACATCGTGCGCGGACCAGCGTGACGGAAAACTGCCAAATCGGCAGATTGCGCAGAACTTGTGGTCTCGCCGCCACGCGAACTTTATCCAACGCCACTGTCGCGGTGCGGCCCTACAGGGTTATTCGTCGACGACAGGTTTATGGCGGCATATTAGAATCCTCGCTTCACGTAACCTACGATTGTTTTGTGAGCTCATCCATCACTTGGATGGTCGCTCGATATGCCAGATCAACGATCTCATCAACCTCACTTTCGGATACAACGAGAGGTGGCGCAAAACCAAGGATATCTCCGTGCGGCATTGCTCGTACAATAAGTCCCCTATCACGAGCAGCCTTAGAGATGCGGGCGCCCACCTTGAGCTGCGGATCAAATCGCCGTTTCGTCTGGCGATCGGCAACGAACTCGACGGCGCCGAGTAATCCCACGCCTCGCACTTCTCCAACGATCTCGAGTTGGGCAAACCGTTCCTTCAGTCGCTTCTGGAAGTGCGCACCAACGACCCTCGCGCGGTCGCTTAGTCGCTCCTTCTCAACAATATCGAGGACCGCATTGGCAGCAGCGGCCGCAATCGGATGGCCGGAATAGGTATATCCGTGCGAAAAGGCTCCAACCCGATCCGCGGCTTCCTCCATAACCGCGTAAACCCTTGCACCAACAATGGCCCCCGAGAGCGGGACGTAGCCGGATGTCAGTCCTTTGGCAACTGTCACCAGATCTGGCTCGATCCCGTATAGGGTGCTGCCGAAATCAGCGCCGGTCCGACCGAATCCACAAATCACCTCGTCTACGATTAGGAGAATGTCGTAGCGCCTGAGCACGGCCTGAATTTCATTCCAATAGCCAGTAGGGGGAGGTGTAATCCCCCCCGTGCCCAGCACGGGCTCAGCGATGAAGGCACCAACAGTTTCGGGCCCCTCTCGCATGATCAACTTTTCAAGCTCGGCTGCGCGCCGGCGAGAAAACGACTCTTCTGTCTCGCCTGGCTCTGCGCCCCAATAGTGGTGAGGTACGCCTGTATGCAAAATGCCCGGAAAGGGAAGGTCCATGTAATCATGGTAGAAAGACATACCGGTCATCGAACCGGAAATGACCGAGCAGCCATGGTAGCCGCGCTCGCGCGAGATAATCTTCTTCTTCTTCGGCCGACCACGGAGATTGTTATAATACCAAACAAGCTTAGCTTGGGTTTCGTTGGCATCGGACCCGGACAAACCAAAAAACACCTTGCTCGCCTTACCGGGTGCCATTCGGACCAGACGATCGGCCAGCGTCGCCAACTCCCCAGTCGTGTGGGCCGCATATGTGTGGTAATATGCCAGGTTGTAAGCTTGGCGCGCGATGGCCTCAGCCACTTCGATCCGGCCATATCCGATGTTTACACAATAGAGGCCTGCAAAGCCGTCGATGTAGCTATGCCCCTGCGTATCCTCGATTCGAATGCCCTTGCCCCTAGCAACAATCGTCGGATCACCGATCTTCCCAGTGGCGAATTCCTTGAGCTGCGTGAAGGGATGCAAAACACTCGCGCGATCGAGCTCGGCGATTTTCTTGATATCATTCATTCCGTTTCTCCTAACCCGACAAATCGCCGAAGCAGACGTATTTCAATTCCATGTATTCCTGAATCCCGTGTCGCGAACCTTCGCGACCGAGCCCCGCTTGCTTCCATCCTCCGAACGGAATGGGCGGCCCCGTAAATGAAGCTGTATTGATGCCGACCATGCCGTACTCGATGCTCTCAGACAATCGGAGCGCTCGGCGCAGACTGTCCGTATAGACGTACGCGGCTAATCCCATTTCGCTGGCATTGGCTCGGGCGAGGACTTCCTCTTCAGTATCAAACGGAAGTACTGCGGCCACCGGACCAAACGTCTCCTCATGGGCAATGAGCATGTCGTCTGTAACGCCACCGAGCAACGTTGGAAGAACAAAGTTCTGCCTCAGTGCCTGCTCTTGTCTTGCGGAGATCAGACGAGCTCCCTTGGTCACAGCGTCGTCGATTTGGGCCCTGCACTTGTTAGCCACCGACAACTTCGTCATCGGCCCGATGTCTGTTGCTGGGTCGAGTCCGTGACCAACTTTCAGCCGAGCTATCTCTGCGGAAAACGCCTCAACGAAGGCATCATAAATGCCCTTTTGCACATAGATGCGGTTAGCCGCCAAGCAATCCTGCCCCGACGTAGCAAATTTTGCAGCCAACGCGCCTTTTACAGCCTTATCGAGATCGACATCGTCAAAGATGAGGAAGGGGGCATGCCCTCCCAGTTCGAGGGACACCTTCTTCACTGTCGCCGCGGCACTCTCTAGAAGCAGACGGCCGACTTGAGTGGACCCCGTGAACGAAAGGGCCCGCACCCTTGTATCTCGCAAAAGCGGCGTCGAAAGCTCGATCGGATCACCGACCAGCACTTGAAATACGCCACGGGGGACGCCAGCCTGTTCAGCCAATCTAGCCACCGCAAGAGCAGATAGCGGGGTCTCCGGAGCGGGCTTCACGATGATCGGACAACCCGCAGCAAGGGCAGCCCCTGCCTTCCGTGTGATCATAGCGACAGGAAAATTCCACGGAGTGATCGCAGCCACCACGCCAATTGGCTGCATCCGCACGTGAAGTAGACTCCCGGGCTTGTGGCTGGGGATCGTCTCTCCGTACGCTCGTTCCCCCTCTGCCGCGAACCATTCGAGAAATCCGGCGCCGTACCCTATTTCGTGACGCGCCTCAGCGAGCGGCTTGCCCTGCTCGCTCGTCACCAGGACCGCAAGATCTTCCGAATGCGTAAGCATCAACGATGCCCACGCTCTTAAGATGCCCCCCCTTTTTGCAGGCAACATTTTTCGCCACACAGAAGAAGACTGTTCGGCCGCAGCGATGGCCAGATTCATTTCCACGGCACTGCAACGAGCGACATCCGCAACCTCTTCCCCGCTCGCCGGATCGACCACAGCGTCTCTTTGGTCACCGGCAATCCAACGACCGTCGATGAACGCAGCACCCGCGACGAAGTCACGGCGACACAGATTCTCCAGGCGCCCCTTCGCAAGGCCGAGCAGGTGCGGATTTTCGTGTCGAGCAGCTTGAAAGACCATATGACCGCCCGGACGCCTTTTGTTGAAATTCCCTATGCATTCAGGATACTAATGTCGTGAAAAGATTTGCGTCGCATTTTACTGCCGTCTGAATGGTTTCCTGCAAGACACGAGCCTTTGGCGGTGAAATTCACCTGGAGCCTATTATGCAATACGACCGAACGGACGCCCGGATCCTCGAAATCGTACAAAAGAACAATCGCCTGACATCCGAGGTGATTGGCGAACTTGCCGGCCTTTCTGCCACCGCGTGTCAACGACGATTGAAGCGGCTTCGCTCCGAAGGAATCATCGAAGCCGACGTCTCAATCGTTTCGGCGAAGGGCGTAGGAAGACCGATTCAAATGCTTGTGCTGGTAAGCCTGGAGCGAGAGCGTGCGGACATAATCGATAGATTCAAAAAGGCCATCAAATCATCGGAAGAAGTCGTCAACGGATTTTACGTCACCGGCGACGCTGACTTCGTCCTATACATTACCTCTCGTACCATGGAAGACTACGAGCAGTTCACACGGCGTTTCTTCTATGAGAACCCGGACATTAAGGGGTTCAAGACAATGGTCGTCATGGACCGCGTCAAAGCGGGCTTCGCGATTCCCATAGAGCTTCCGCACGAAGATTGACGGTGCACCACCTCATAGAGATGCTTGACTGCCCATCGCGCACTTTTTCCTCGCTCATCCACTAAAAACGCGAAAAATCCGCATTGTCGTTCCTCTATTCTGTGGCGACGGTGTACCACCTAGGTTTTAGGTTTTTTGGACGTTGATGTCCCAAAAGAGATTAGGACCCAGGAATTCCGCTCCTGGCTCATTCGGCGCTTCGCTTGCGAAGCAGTCTTCACCGAACACAAGTTCATCGTTAAACGCGCGTCTGTTGCGGCATAGCATTGGTTCGCACGGCGAAACGATCACACCGGTGCGGCATAGAGCTCATAGACGTTTGTAATTCCGGGTACGACTGCTTGGAGCGCCTCAGGGCATTAGCTCGCCCCGTAACCCTTCCTCACGTTAACTGCGCAAGATAGGCAAGATCGGGCAAATTCCTGCTCTTTTATCAGCAGCACATTTTAACCGTCGCTCATCTGTTCCAAATCAAACCGTCGCGCGAGGCAGAAGCCGATATGACCGATTCAGACAAGCACCCATCTTTTCGGATCGACGGCATTGCCGCGCCGCTGCACTATGCCAACTTCCGGCGCATCTGGCTCGCGAGTTTGTTGTCCAATCTCGGCATCCTGATCCAATGGGTCGGTGCCTCCTGGACGATGACGGAGCTGACTTCGTCGGCTGATAAGGTCGCTCTGGTACTGACGGCGTTAATGCTGCCGGTGATGTTGATCTCGATACCTGCTGGTGCCATTGCCGACATGTATGATCGACGCATCGTGGCGCTGGTCGCGCTCTCGATCGCATTTTGCGGCGCGACTGTGCTAACTGCACTCGACTGGTTGTGCCTCACTACTCCGAATCTGTTGCTCACGCTCTGCTTTGTGGTCGGCAGCGGCATGGCGTTAATGGGCCCGGCTTGGCAATCCTCAGTGAGCGAGCAGGTGCCGTCCGAGGCGTTGCCGGCGGCGGTTGCGCTCAATGGCATCAGCTATAACATTGCGCGCAGCTTTGGACCTGCGATCGGCGGCATTGTGGTGGCGACGGCTGGCGCGGTAGCAGCTTTTGCAATAAACGCATTGCTCTATTTGCCGTTGATTTTGGCGCTGTTTCTCTGGAAGCGCATGGCGGAACCATCGCGGCTGCCGCGCGAGCGGCTGAGCCGCGCCATCATCTCGGGCGTGCGGTACATCATCAATTCGCCCTCGATCAAGATCGTGCTGGCGCGCGCCATGTCAACCGGCCTGATTGGCGGTTCAGTGTCCGCATTGTTACCGCTGGTCGTGCGCGAACTCTTACATGGTGGCGCGCAGACCTACGGCATCATGCTTGGCGCCTTTGGTCTCGGTGCAGTAATCGGCGCACTCTGCATCGGCGAGGTGCGCAGGCGATTAAGCGGAGAAGCCGCTGTACGCGCTTGTACGCTCGCCATGGGCGGAGGAATCGCAGCCGTGGCGCTGAGCCGCGAGCCCATCTTGACTGCGATCGCACTTGTGCTGGCTGGAGCCGTGTGGACAATGGTGGTCACCTTTTTCAATATCGCCGCGCAGCTATCCGCGCCTCGGTGGGTCGCGGGTCGGTCGCTTGCCACATATCAGGCTGCGTTCTCTGGCGGCATCGCAATCGGCGGCTGGGGCTGGGGGCGCCTCACCGATGTTGCTGGCGTCAACATCGCGCTGCTCGTCTCCGCCGCGTTGATGCTAATCTCGCCGCTACTTGGACTTTGGCTGCGCATGCCGTGGATCAACGCGCGTGGCGAGGACGCCGAGATGCTGGCCGATCCCGAGGTGCGGCTCCCGCTCACCAACCGCAGCGGGCCGCTCGTTATGGAAATCGAATACCGCGTCGCGCTCGAGAACGCGCGCGCCTTCCATAATTTGATGCAGGACGTACAGTTAGTTCGGCAGCGCAACGGAGCCTATGGCTGGTCAATTGCACGCGATATCGCCGATCCAGAGCTGTGGACGGAGCGCTATCACTGTCCGACGTGGCTCGATTACTTGCGCCAGCGTAACCGCTCGACGCAATCGGAGCGTGCACTGGATCGTCAGGCCGTGGCTTTCCACATCGGCCCCGATCCAGTCCGTATCCGCCGCATGCTAGAGCGCCCGTTTGGATCGGTGCGCTGGAAGGAAGACGTGCCTGATCCCGCTGCGAACGAGATGCTGCCTGTTTGTAAGCGAAGCAGGAGGCAGTAGCATGGCAAGCGCGATTTTATCGGAGGCACCGCCTTTCTTCGAGGGCTTGTGCCGTACGCGCTCCCGGGTTCGAAGACTTTGCGCGGAATTTGGTCATGTGAGCTTGTTGGCAGGAACGTTTTAGAACTTTTCGGCGCGCCCCATGCTCCCTAGATTCACGGGAACATTTTGCATCGATCGGCAGTTGCTTGCTGCTTGTAGCGGAACGGACATCTTGCTCACGAGTAAATGCGGCCAGTATCTTTGCTCCGCGGGACATCACGACATCGGACGCTTCGATTAACGGTCTGGGCCGCATGCTTTGCCCGGCGCCTGCGAATATTCAAATGGTGGTTGTTCTGCCCAGGTCGCGCAGCGTCACCCTGTCGAAAATTGCTTCAGCAAGCTGAAGCAGTTTCGCCGAGCGAACCAATCCATTACCTTAGGACCGCGCGCAACCACTTCACCCCTGTCACCATCACCGCTACAAGCGTCCACATAACCCAGTCATTACAGTTGCATTTTTTGTTTGAGGTGAGCTATGCGCGCGTGAGCCTGGTGGCCCGGCGCCAGGACGACCATGCGAGAACGTCGGCGTGTGGGATGCGCCGCTGGGCAAGCTTCATGGCGATGCGGCGGATTTTCTGGATCTACCAGCGGATCAAGAACGATGCTTCGTTCGAGTTTTTTGGGCAATTGGTCCGATGACGGATGAGGGCCATCATGACGAGGGCCAGCATGACGAGTGAGACATGGCGATGCCAGCCATGCCACGAGCGGGTTTCGTTGTGATCAAGACCGAGCTCGTTCTTAGCGGTTTCGAAGCTGTCCTCGACGGCCCAGCGATGGCCTTCCACCGACACTAGCTTCTGCGTGGATGTGCCCTTGGGGCACCGTGTGGAGAAGAAGCCCAAGCTGCCGTTGGCAATATTGGGGCGGATCAGAAGACCCCGCGTCCATTCCCCGGTAAGGGCGTCGTTGTATTCGCCGGCGTCGAGATCGGCCAGCTCGAGATAGGCCCAGTTGTGCCAGCGCGACCTTTGGTCCCTTCGCCGGACGACAGGCGGCGCCAGGCCTTCTTGGGAAGGCTCGGCGCGATAGCGGCGGCGGTGCCGGCGACCGCCTGCTGTTTACCCCAGGAACGGAACACGTGATTGGACGCAACATCCAGAACATATCCTTTGCCCGACTTGCGCAGCTAGATTTCGATCTCTCCCGTGCCATACCCGCTGTCCGCCGCCACAAACGAGAACAGCACCTTTGCGGCGATCGCGCGAGCGATCATTCGACGCGCGATCTTAGGCTTCGTCGCAAAACCCACATCGTTAGGCACATGCGCCGCCTTCAGGCGAGCGGGTTCGTCCGTCCATTCGTCCATTCCTTTGGTAGGTATAGCGCTCGATCGATGAAGGCATGGCCATGCCGTGACACATAGGATGCGAACACTCCGATCTGGCAATTGGCGATCTTGCCCGCCCAGCCGGTGTACTGGCGTGCCACCCCGCACGAGGCCTTGCCCTGTTCAAAAAGCCGGTCTCATCGGTAACCAGAAACGCGTCCTCATCGCCCAGCGTTTCCTGCGCGTACTCACGTACAATGTCGCGCAGCGCGTCGGCGTCCCACTGCCCCCGGCTTAGGATCGCCTGCGGGCCTGGATCGCCGGCCGCTTCCGCCCGCATCCAACCGACTTGCGCGGCTCATGGCCCAACGTCCGTCGAGAAACTGCCCTACCGAGGCCTCGCCCCGGTCCCGCGTAGAGAGCGGACGGATGCGTGGCTTGGCATCTCGCAAGGACGAAGCCCACAGCGTCAGCGTATCCTCAACCGACGCACCACCAATCATCAGATCCCGAATTATGGTTACCCATGGATTCAGAACTCTCAAACAAATTCAACTGTAATGCTAGGCCTGCCTTACGGGAGATAGTTGACCATGCGCACGTTAAATCGCTCCCGCCTGCTTCAACTCTGCGATTTTAGCGTCATCATAGCCGAGCTCGCGTACCAAAATCTCCCGCGTGTGTTCGCCGAGTCGGGGCGGGTAACGGTACTCCTTCACGGGAGTCTCCGAAAAGGTCAGCGGATTACGGATAAGGGACAGCGAGGTCTCGAAGGGATGGTTGACTTTCACTTCCATATTGCGCTCGCGCACATGCGGATCGGCGAAGACTTGCTCGAAATTATTCACCGGGCCAGCTGGCACCCCGGCCTTTTCCAAATTTTCCAGCCAATAGGCGACCTCGTTCTTTAGAAAGAGGCCGGCAAAGATCGCCATGATTTCCTTGCCATGCACGACGCGGCCGTTGTTCTTGATGAATTTCGGATTGGTCGCGAGCGCCGGTTCGCCGAGAACCGCGCAGGCACGGGCAAATTGCGTATCATTGCCGACCACGAGCATCAGTTCACCATCGGCGCAGCGAAACACGCCAGCGGGCATGCCGCCATTCCCCCAAGTGCCGCGCCGGGGCGGCGTTCTGCCGCTAATTAGGAATATCTGCGCAAAGTGCGACAGCGAGGCGATCACCGTGTCGAGGAGACAGACGTCGATGTGCTGCCCCGCTCCGCCATGGTTCTTGCGATGATAAAGTGCGGCGAGAATCGCGATGGAAGCATTCATGCCCGTCATGTAATCTACAATCGACGGCCCGACCTTCATCGGTCCCGCCCCCGCCTCGCCATCCATATGTCCCGTGACGCTCATCAACCCGCCCATAGCCTGGAAGATTGCATCATAACCTGCGCGTCCCGCGTAAGGGCCAGTCTGGCCGAAGCCGGTTACCGAACAATAGATGACGCCTGGGTTGATCTTCTTGATGGACTCGTAGTCCAGTCCGTAGCGTTTGAGATCGCCGACCTTGTAGTTCTCCATGAAGACATCGCAGCCCTTCGCGAGCTCGCGGATAACAGTCTGCCCATCCGGGCTAGCGATGTTCACAGTGACTGACCGCTTGTTGCGGTTGGCACAGATATAGAAGGAGTTATTGTTGTTATCGCGCCCCTCCGGATCCGCCAAGTAAGGGGGACCGAAGGCGCGCGCATCATCGCCGGTGTTCGGCCGCTCGATCTTGATCACGTTAGCGCCGAGATCACCCAGCATCTGCGCAGAGAGCGGACCTGCCAATACGCGGCTAAGGTCGAGAATTTTCATACCAGAAAGCGGCAGTGCCGACATGAAGGTTTCCTCCTGATGGATTTTCCGTACTGCGACACACCCGCCTGCGACCTATCTGTGCGGTTGGTCTTGGCGGCGAATTCAGCGAGCTCTTGATGCGACGCTATCGTCTGCAGCCGATCGTTGCCCTGACCCTCGCCGACAAACAACAATAGGCGGGGCTAGTGCGTTACAGACAGAATGCTACTAGCGATGCCTCAGCACTCTTTGAATGCAATGAGCCCTGCCTTGATGCTTAAATTCGGCGTCTGGTTGCCCCTTTTCGATGCGTTTGAACGTCGCCGGCAGAGCGGCTCGAAGCCGCCGCCGGTGCAGAAGGTAGCTCCATTGCTTTCAGTTCGATAAGCACGGTCTCCCTATCTCATCGCTCACCGCATCAGGCTCGGCTTGACTCCGTGGACCGCCCTGGGTCTTCTTGTTTCTGACCAGCTTATGACGTCGGCACCTCTGTTCTTGGATTCCTGCCCGAGTTGATCTGCGGGTTGCAATTAGCAGGGGTTGAGGCGTACGACTCTTCAATCGGGATAGGGGGGCGTCTCGCGACGCCGCCCCTCCCACACCACCGGACATACGGGTCCGTACCCGGCGGTTCGCTAGATTAAGCACAGACGGTTTGTTTTACGTCCCGTGCCAGAGGCTCAGATCGTGGATTGCTAGGTGGCTTCGGCCCTTTGAGCAGTGCCGTCCGGGCTTCACCCTTTCCCACCGCTCCGAAGGCCAGTGACCTGGATTTTCTGCCGCATGGCCAGCCCAATATTTCCATTTCCAAGCGTCTTTCCAGCGTTCAGGCCTTCAGCGAAACTCGTTCCGCCTACTACGCCGTCTGCTGACTTCTCCGCCGCGATCACGAGCCTAACAACCCGCTCAGTCCGGTGCGCCGGACACGACGGAGATCTCCCGAGGTACGATCGGTCGCCTTCTCTGCACGCCCGCCGGATTTACCACCCCAGTCCTTGATGACTATGGACTTTGCGATCAGTGGCCCGCTCGTCCGCCTGGGTAGGCCTCATTATCCGGTTCTTGTCCATCGGGCCGCAGGTTTGCTCCACGCTTCCTTCGGACCTCACCTCACGATGACGCCCTTGCGCTTCGCTAATCCTTCGCCGTCATCAGGCCGGATAGAGGACTTTCACCTCCAAGCCGCCGATCATGCTCGGCACACCACAAAAGAGGGGCCACCCCGAAGGAGTGGCCCGCCAAGTCAAGGGAGGAAAAGTCCCCTCGGGGACTTCTGAGATCAGGCTGCGGCCTGATCAATCGGCGAAAATGGCAGGCCAAGACTTTCGGCCACGGCCCTATACGTTAGACGGCCGCCATACACGTTGAGGCCTGCGCGCAGATGCGGGTTTTCGAGCACGGCTGCAAATCCCTTATTGGCGAGAACCAAACCAAAAGGCAGCGTAGCGTTGTTGAGTGCGTGGCTTGAGGTGAGCGGGACAGCTCCGGGCATATTGGTGACGCAGTAATGAATGACGCCGTCGACCTCATAAGTTGGATCAGCGTGCGTCGTTGGACGCGACGTCTCGAAGCATCCGCCTTGATCGATGGCAACGTCGACGATCACGGAGCCTTTGCGCATCGAGCTCAACATGCCGCGGCTGACCAGTTTCGGGGCGCTCGCGCCGGGAACGAGAACCGCGCCGACCACGACGTCCGCTGCGAATACCTCCTCATCAAGGGATTCTATTGTCGAGAATCTTGTTCGAACGCGCCCTTCGAACAATTCATCCAGCTCGCGAAGCCGCAGTATAGAGCGGTCAAGGATTGTGACTTCGGCGCCCAAGCCAGCGGCCATCCGTGCGGCATGCGTACCGACAACGCCGCCTCCGATCACCACGATGCGGGCAGGCTGCACGCCTGGCACGCCTCCGATCAAAAGTCCACGTCCTCCTGCATACCTTTTCAGTGCCGCACCAGCTGCTTCAACCGCAAGCCTGCCCGCGACTTCGCTCATTGGCGCAAGCAGTGGAAGCCCACCATGAACGTCGGTTACGGTTTCGTAAGCGATCGCGGTGCATCCGGACTTCATGAGGCCTTTAACTTGCTCCGGGTCCGGCGCCAGATGGAGATAAGTGAAAAGGATCTGGTTCTCTCGGAGTTGAGTCCATTCGGACGGCTGCGGTTCCTTGACCTTTACGATCATATCGCTTGACGAAAAGACCTCGCGAGCAGAATCCGTGATCGTTGCACCGGCTTTGCTGTAGTTGTCGTCCGTTGCGCCAATGCCGGCGCCGGCATCGGTCTCAACCAAGACGCTATGGCCTGCGGCCACATATTCGCGGACGGCTCCAGGTGTCAGGCCCACGCGGTATTCGTGCGTCTTGATTTCCTTGGGAACGCCGATCTTCATTTGCAATCTCCTTGGTGAGCGGCTCTTTCTAATCGGAAGAGCGGTACCAAGCTGCAACTAGGAAAGCCAACTTACGCAGGAATCCAGCAACCTTCTGCGGCTGAGCGCAGGATTTCGACCCGCTGGAGCGAGCGCGCCGATTCCGGCGTCGACAAATACCACAGAGTAGCCGCCAGGAACTCGGCCGAACCGATATGGCTTTACCTCCACTGATCCCGGCCTTGGCGTAACCGATCGATCTACGCCGGAATTGATCAACTTCTTCCTCGTTTCGCCCTATTGGCAGCGATTCTCGGGTTCTGACAATGCAAATCGCGCTTAGTAGGGAGGCCCGCGGGTTCACCAATGATGGATCGGGTTTTTCAAATATTTGCCGACCGGTTGACGGAATGCACACACCAGAGCATGGCCGATGTCTCAGCGTTTCGTTTGTCCCGTTGTGACCTCGACATCGAGAATGACGCCGATTTTGTCATTGACTGCCGTGTGCTGTTTGTAGGCAGGCTCTAGCCGTCTGTTGCAGGCGCTCGTCGCCATGGTCGCGTCGGGATCAGCGATACATATCTTTTTGTATTTGCCGCTCTATCGGCACGTTCTCTCAGCCTCGATTTCATCCTCGCTTTGATTCTCGATTAGCACATCCGCCACATGCCGCTTGGTGAGGCTCTCCCAACTCACATTGGCTCGGATCAGCGAGGCATCGATGTGGACCATTTCGGCTGTGGTGATCTTGGCCTTCAGGCAGGCCTCGATCGTGCGCTTGAAGATCCGACGGAACTGCTCTTCGCCCCAGCGCTGGCAGATGCGCGTTAGACTCGAAGGGTGCGGCAACTACTCATGCAGGCCATAGCCAGCAAACCAGCGAATAGCGATGTTGACCTGAGCCTCGCGCACCAGTCTGCGATCGAGCGCAATGCCGGTGAGCAGACCGGCGAGCATCAGCCGTACCGCCACTTCGGGATCGATGCCGGGCCGGCCGTCGCTGGCGCAATGGCAGTCGTTGACCTCTTCCCTTAGCGGCGACAGGTCGAGCACGCGATCGACCCGCACCAGCACGTGCTCATCCGGAATGGGCTGTCTGAGCGAACCGGTGATGAAGAGCTCCAGCTGATCTCGCTCCTTGCGCCCCAGCATCTCGTTGCTCCGCCGATTGCGAATCACCGACGAGAACGGAATCAGCTAATTCAGACTTTTTCAACGACCCCACGCGGCAGCGTTGCCCGGTGGCGTTGAGAACCTTTCCGACCGTGGCCTTGATCCCCTCATGGGCGTCGGAGACGAGGAGCTTGAAAAACTCGATAAGACAAGGCTCTCGCAGACTGCAGCAGCGGCTCACAACCAAAAATGGACGCAATTGTCTGCGCAACCGCTCGGCATGACCTTTTCTGGCTTGCACGGCGCAGCTATAGTGCAACGAGCTCTGCGGATTTTTGACAGCAAGAGCCCGACGCCTCAATTTCGATAATTGACCTAGCCTGATTGACCTTCACACGAGTGAGCTACCGCTAGCCGTCATGGATCCGACCACGCATCTGGCCAGGAAACGTTCCGCACTCTTTTGGTCCCCCAAAGCCGTTATCTCGCGCATCACCATGCATCGCATCTTTCAAAGATACATTGATCTTCTCTCGAGCGCTGAATATGCGGATGCCTTTGCAGAGGCGATGGCAATCGCCGCGAGCGAGCTTGATCTGTCTTGCTTTGCATATCTTGCGATGCCGCGGCGAGCTGGCAAAAAGCCATTAGTAATATCAACGTATCCGAATAACTGGGTCGCGCACTATGTGCGCAGTCACTACGAACGACTGGATCCGATTTTAACGCGCTCGTTGGAGAACACTGAACCATTTCAATGGGGTTTAGATGTGCCTTCGAGACCAATCTCTCCGGCGCAACGAAGATTTCTCGAGGAGGCTAGCGAATTCGGAATTCGGCTAGGTTTCACAGTCCCAGTTCACGATGAAGATGGCTCGGTTGCTGCTCTGACCTTTTCAACTGACCAAAAGCGTCCGCAGTTCGAGAGGTGCATCGATCTGAATGCCTCTGTCCTTCAGCTGATGGCGAGATGCTTCCATTCGCAGGTGCGCCGCAAGCTCTTGGATCAACTGACGGTCGACGGAATCGTACTGTCTCCCCGCGAAGTCGAATGTTTGGAGTGGGTCGCAAGGGGCAAAAGCGCTTGGGAAATTGGACAGATCCTCAGCATTTCCCACTATACCGTGACTTATTACTTAAGGAGCGCGAGAGACAAGTTGGGAGTTCGTAAAGTCGTCCAAGCCGCCATGCGATTGGCCGCTGCCAAACGAGATAGGCAAGATTAAGACTGTGATCCCGCATAGTTATGGGGGATGATGTTGGCGGGCAACTCCTCCAGAGTCTCCTCTCCTTTGGGAGGGGACATGATGCAGCTTATCACGGAGTCATCGTACAACGCGTTTTCCTGCACCTTAGCATCCATGTATAAGTTGCGCTATCGCGTTTTTAAGCAACGGTTGGAGTGGAGCGTTCAGAGCTGCGGCGACATGGAAATCGATGATTTCGATGCGCTGCATCCGGCCTCCCTGATCCAAACGTCTCTTGAAGGCCATGTGGAAGGTTCGGTTCGTCTCTTGCCGATCATAGGACCGACGATGGTGCGCGATACGTTTCCCATGGTTCTTGGTGGACTTTCTGCTAAGGCAGATCCGTCGCTCTGGGAGAGCAGTAGGTCCGCAAGTGATGCTTCTCCCCATGCTCCAAAGGGCAAACACGGGCTGGCTAAGTCGACTTACGATCTTTTCGCATCGACGATCGAATTCGGACTGTCCAGACGACTGAACAACATCGTCGCGGCTACCGCCGTTCGGATGGAGAGAATGCTGAAATGCGCGGGCTGGACCCGCCGCCATATCGCGGCTCCCTGTAGCATCGAAAACACCCTCGCCATGGCGGGATATCTCGAAGTTTCTGCGGAAGCTCTTCAGAACGTACGCAACTCTGGCGGTCTTTCCGGGCCGGTTCTCTGGACGCCGGTTTTGTTGGAGACCGCCTGAGCACCCCAGTCCTTGCGACCAATTTAAATCGCCAAGTCATTCTCGTATCTCCCACACACAAGATAAGTCGCGTTGACCGAGAGCAAAGTCCTCGGGCTCGCACGCGTTTCAGATTCATCCCCCAGGAGATCGTGAGCCACGCATGGGTATCGCCGGAAGACGGAGCGTCATGGGTGCATATGATCATCACAACGTGCTCGTCGGTTGGAAGCCGAGAAATGATTATGTCGATGTGACTGACCGTCTACGCGGATCACCAAACATCATGAGGCAAGCGCACGACGAAGCCTTTCGTCCTCCTGATGATCTCACCGGTCGGTGATTGCCATTCACAATTGCAAATAGGTGCAATTGTCTACCCAACCAACTTAGTTCAATTTTCCGGATTTCCGCGGTGCTGCAATGACGCGACACGCAAGCTTTGCCGGTCTAACGGCAGGAATTCGACGTCTTAGACTGGATCTCGGTCAACTTCAGTTGGCAGTTGCTGCAGCAGACTATGGAAGCTTTCGTCGAGCCGCTGACAGTCTTTCTATCACGCAATCGACGCTCAGTCGCTCTATCCGGCTACTGGAACATTCACTTGGAGTAACCATTTTCGAGCGATCGACCGTTGGGGTAAGGGCCACACCGGCCGGACATCATGTTCTGCGAACGGCCCGCTCCATCCTCGAACAGATGGATACGCTCGTCGCGAGAACGAAGACGGCTGGCCGTGGGGAATGCGGCAGCCTAGTCATCGGATTCTGCACGTCGCTTACCGCTGGTCAGTTGCGTGCAATACTGCTCGAGTTCAAATCCGGATTTCCTCAGGTAGAGCTCGGAGCGGTCGAGCGCTCCAGAACAGGATTGGTCACCGCGCTCCGCAATGGCATGATTGACCTCTATGTCGCAGCAGGAGATCCAATCGATATCGGCAGCAGAAACACTCCTCTCTGGAGTGAGCGGGTCTTTGTTGCTCTCCCTCACGATCATCCCCTGGCTCTGCAGGATGGCATCTCATGGGTCGACTTGAAGAACCAGGTGATCTTGACGAGCCAATACGATGCGGGGCACGACCTCGAAGCATTGCTGAATGCAAAGCTCATCACCTCGACAGAGGGGCCGTGGATCGAGTATCGCGATGTCAGCCGCGGAGAAATCAGGAATCTCGTCAGTATGGGCTTCGGCATCAGCCTCGTGCTGGAATCCGACGTGGACGCCAATGTTTCTGGTTTGGTCTATCGGGAATTGCGCGACGGCATAGGACCATGCCGCATCGGCTTTTCCGCGGTCTGGCGCCATGACAACGACAATCCAGCCATGGCGAACTTCCTCAAATTGCTGGCCGATCGCTATCCTCCGCCGTCCGTGGTGTGACGCCGCTTTCGCGCTTTTGCAAAGGCCCGATCTGTTGCCATGAAGCGCGCCACCATCGGAGCTGCTAGTTTGTTCGGGTCGCTGATCTTCTGGCCGGTTTCCCTCGAGAGGATCTCAGCATACAAAATCAAATCGCGATGCACAGCGCCAGGCAAATCGATCGCGATCCGAACCGGCTTGTCATCTGCAATCGCTCCAATCTTCAGTCTGGTCATTTCATCCTCTGTAGGGTTCAAGCACGAGATCGCGATTGACGATGACCCTCACCGGAAATCCCGGCCGGATGGTCAATGTCGGTTGAATGTTGAGGTTGCGCCGGACCACCTGTTGTCCAGCCTGATTGAGGGAATCTCCTGCACCACGGCGCAGCGCCGCAATGATGTCACTGTTAGAGCTATTGGCATTCGCCCCAGAGTTGACCTCGGTCCCAACGGCGAGCAATGTCGATAGCGCGGCGGCTCCCAATAGCTCCTTCCAATGATTGTCGACCTCATCCTCGAGGCCGGCGTAACCGGCTACGTCCGCTCCTGCCTGTCTCTCGAGCACGATGGAACGTCCATTGGGCATGATCAGACGCGTCCAGACGAGGAGCACGCGCGACTGTCCAAAAGCGACCTGGCTGTCGTAAGTCCCGATCAGTCGCGCGCCCTGGGGGATCAGGCGCGCCCGACCCGTTGGAGTATCGAAGACATTCTCGGTTACCTGTGCCGTGATCTGGCCGGGCAGATCGGACCTGATCCCGGTGATGAGAGCTGCCGGAATGACCGTGCCTGCCTGGACCACAAAGGGAGATGCCGGTTTGACGAGGCGATCGGGGCTCGTCATCCGGCGATCTACGGCCGCATTGACAAACGCAAGCTTGCGATCCTGTCCATTCTGCGCGAAGGCTTCATCGGAAGACGTCGTCGTGCTGCCCGGCGTCTCGCCGGAGGACGTTGTTGCGGCCAGCGGGCGAACGTTGATCGAGGCAAAGACCTTGCTGGTACGGGCCGCCTCAGTTTCCTGATTGAGGCGCTGCTGCTCGGCATCGGCCGCAAGCGATCCCGATTGCGCTGAGTTTTGAGCTGCGAGGATCGGGCGCCCCAGATCTCCGGGCAAGGGTGGTCCGAGCCGCGGCACATCTTGGGGTATTCCGACATAGTCCTTTGGCAGGGTCGAAAGTTGGTCGGCAATAGTGTGGTGGTCGGTCGAATAGAGTTCCTCAGAGGTGGGGTTGTGCTTTTCAGTTCTCTGCAAAGCCCAAAAGGCCGCACCAGAGATAGCCGCCAGAGCCAAAGCGGTACCAACAAGGAGGGCCTTGCGGGAGAGGCGCGTTACTCGCGACCGTTCAGGTCGGAGCCGCAAGGATTGGGCAATATCCTCTCGTGCATCCGCCTTCGCCGGCTCGCGAGCGGCGTGATCTCCTCCGGTGTCGCTCATAGCGGCCTCCCGTCACTTCTTGCGATCCGGACTTTCTGCTGGCCTTCGGCGCCGAGCCGCAACTCGGCGGCCGCAAACAGCCGATCGACGATGAGGACATTGCCGTAGACGCGGTAGTTGACGATCTCGCTCTTGCCGTCCGGTCCAATGATAAATAACGGCGGCATCTCGCCCTGAGTGATCCCTACCGAGAATTCGATGTAGACCTTGCGCCCATCGTCATAAACGTTGACCGGCCGCCAAGGCGGGCTGTCTCCTCCAATCGTATAGCGATAGCGACGCTCGGCCAGATCCGGAATGTAAGGTGTGGGCGGCATCGTTTGTCCGGGAGCGGTTCGAGCTTTGGGATAAAACCAGGCAACCGAAGGCATGTAGGGCTTTTCTCGGGAGCGGAGCTCAATCAAATAGGTGCGGCGGTCTGTGTTGACGACGAGATTCGTCGTAATCGCCGGGCGTGTCGGCTTGACCATGATGTGGACGCGTCGCGTATCGCCGCCGCCACTTTCGGTATCACCAACCACCCAGCGCACGGTGTCCCCCGCGGCCACCGGACCTGAGCCGATCAGCTGCTCACCCGGCTCAAGCGCAATGTCGGTGATCTGTCCCGGCGCCGCGTAGATCTGGTAAAGCGCGCCGGGACTATAGGGAAACACCTGCACCGCATTGAAATAGCCGGCCTTGCGAGGCTCGACGCGCGCAGCATCATTGGCAGTCTCGATCCGCTCGACCGGTTCCTTGGCTTCAGTCTTCTTGCCGCCGCGCGCCGGCGTCCAGGCCGGCGGGACGTGAAGCGGTTTTGGTCGGTCATCGCCGAATGCCGGCAGATCGGGAGGCGGCGGCATCTCCTCGTCGTAGCTGATCTTCGGCGGCTTGAATGTGGTGCAGCCACTAAGGATACATACACTGATCAGGAGCGCGGACATGGCGCTTCGTCGGAAACTCTGGAGTGCCGGTACGAAAACTTGCGGCATCACGATCCGAACTCCTTCGACCAGTTGATCGCGTTGACGTAAATGCCGAGCGGATTTTTGCGCAGTCGCTCGATATCGCGGGGCGGTTCGATGATGATGGTGAGGATTGCACTCCAGCGCTCGGTTGCCGCTAACTGCCCGTTGTCGTAGTGCCGCTCGGTCCAGGTTACGCGGAAGCTGTCCGGTGAAGCCCGAATGACGCTCGAGACCTCGACGGCAACTTGCGTTTTTCCTACCTTGGCGAAGGGATCGTTGTTGCGCGCATAGTCGTTGAGCGCGGCTGCGCCCCGGTCGGTCGTGAAGTCATAAGCGCTGAGCCAATCCTGACGCAGGACGATGGCATCCAGCGGCAGACCGCGCACATGCTCGACGAAACGCGCCAGATGAAAGGCAATCTGCGGATCACTCGCCTGATAGGGGGCATTTGCCGGCGCGATGGTTTTAGCCTCGCCCAGATGATCGACTTCCACGACCCAAGGGGTAATCGTTCCCTGCGCTGACTGCCAAACGAGAGCACCCGCAAATTCTGCGGACAAGAACAGACAGCCAAACGCCATCAAGCGCCAATTTCTGGCCTGCACCCGCGCTGAGCCAATACGTTCGTCCCAAACCTGGGCTGCCCTCTGATAAGGAGTGACCGGCTCAGGCGTACGGCCATAGTGAACGGCCGATCGTTTGAACATGAAGTGATCTCCTTGAAGCTAAAGGCGCCGCCTTGAGTGCCGCCGGCCGGAAAGGATGAAAGACGTCTTAGCCGCCATCGTTAGTCTTTCTCCCTGAGATCGACCGATGCGCCGCCACTTCCGTGATCGCCGGAACGAACCGCATTTGCCGCGGCTGTCGCGCCCTGGTGAATGGCCTGTGCGCGCTTTGCCCGGCGCGCCCAGGCGGGCACGTCCTCGGATGTCGTACCTGAGGGATCTTCGTTAGTCACATCGCTGGCCGTGCCGCCGCTTGCGCCAAGGCGAGCAGCGAGGAAACGCAAAGGACTCGCCGCGGCAGAGGCGCCGGCTTGCGCAACACCGGCCAGACCTCCTGCGCGAAAAGCGCTAGCGGTTCCGCTCGCGATGGCCGCCCCGCCCCTTGCTGCAGTCGCGATGGCGCCGCCCGCAAGTCCAACTCCACCTGCAGCAACGCCGGCTGCGGCGGCAACCACTCCTCCTGCGGCGAGACCCGTGCCGGCGGCGGCCCCAGCACCGAGCTGCGGACCGCCGGAAACGATGCCGTTGGCGATTCCGGGGCCGAAGATCCCGAGGCCCAGCAGTGACAATGCGGCAAGGACCAGCGCCATTGCATCCTCGACCGTCGGCTGATTACCTCCAAAGCCGGAGGTGAACTGACCAAACAGGGTCGATCCGATGCCGACGATGACCGCGAGCACCAGGACCTTGACCCCGGACGAGATGACGTTGCCGAGAACGCGCTCGGCCGCAAACGCCGTCTTTCCAAAGAGCCCAAATGGGATCAGCACAAAACCAGCGAGAGTAGTCAGCTTGAACTCGATCAGGGTGACGAACAGCTGGATTGCCAGGATGAAGAAGGCGAGCAGCACCACGATCCAAGCGAACAGCAGGACCGTGATCTGAACGAAGTTTTCGAAGAAGCTGACATAGCCCATCAGCCCCGAGATCGATTCAAGGATCGGCCGCCCGGCATCAAGTCCAACCTGAGCGATCTTTCCTGGTCTTAAAAAATCCGCCGATGACAGGCCGGTCCCGGATGCCTTCAGTCCAAGACCAGCGAAGCTCTCGAACACGATCCGAGCCAAGCTGTTCCAATTGCCGATGAGGTACGCGAAGACACCGACAAACAGCGTTTTTCTGACAAAGCGGGCGATGATCTCGTCATCAGCGCCCCAGGACCAGAACAGCCCGGCGAGCGTGATGTCGATCGCAGCAAGCGTAGTCGCGACGTATCCGACTTCGCCCCCGACCAGGCCGAATCCGGAGTCGATGTAGCGGGTGAAGGTTTCCAGGAATTGATCGATGACGCCAGTACCGCCCATCGCTCACTCGTCATTGGTGGGAATAGTGGGATAGCCGGATGGCAGACGGCTCTCATCCTTGCCACGCTGAGGCGATGATGCGTCTGGATTAGTTTGGCTAATACTCGCTCCTGAGGATCCTCGGCCAAAGCCTAAGAATTCACGGCGCTTCTCGGCCCAGAGCTTCCGGCACGCGAGCAGAGCATCTTTCTGCTCGTATTGAACCGTCCGGCATTGCTCGAGCTTTGCGGCGACCGAGTCAGAAGACTCTTCCGCGATCGACGCCTCAGACGGAGCCTGATCTTGATCGCCGTGTAGCCGGATCGCGCAAGCCGCAACAACCAAGACAGCAAGCGTCACCGCCAATACCATCGGGAGCTTTTCAAGTTTGTTCTTCGACATTAGTGGAACATCTGCACTGTTGTGGGTTGGTAACCTTGCCCCTGCGTCAGAAAACGCCTGAGCTGCTCCCTGCCCTGATCCTGGGCGGCCGCTCGCTGAGCCTGCTCCAAAGTCTGCGCACGCCCCTGCGCAGCAATTGCCGCCGTGAGATCTGTGAGCTGCTGGTTTTGCAGCGCGAGCAGCTGATTGCCGGCCTGGCTCGCCTGCAGCGCACCACTGGCGCCCTGACTCGCACTCACGAGGGCCGACATCTGGGTACGGTTGGTGTCGAGATTGCCGACCACAGTCGCCTGCACACGCATGGCGTCCTGCAAGCCGGTAACAGCGTTCTGCCAGCGGGTTTGCGCATTCGCGATCAGCGCCTGGTCGGACTGGCCGCCAGAAGCCGGTGCGTAGGTGGATGAGAAGGCGCGATCGATCTGCTGGACATCATAGGCAATACGCTGGGCCTGGCCGAGCAATTGCTGGGTACGCTGGATCGACTGCTCGAGCTGCTGCAATGAGGAATACGGCAGGCTAGCCAGGTTTTTTGCCTGGTTGATCAGCATCATCGACTGGTGTTGCAGCGATGTGATCTGGTTATTGATCTGCTGCAATTCGCGCGCGGCGGTCAGCACGTTCTGCGCGTAATTGTTGGGATCGAACACGATCCACTGTGCCGTCGCCTCGCGTGGCATTTGGACCACGGCAGCAGCGATCAAGCCCACTGCTATTAGCTGAGCTAATCGTCTCATCAGAGGCTCCCCGTCTTTGCAAGTTGCGGAATGAGGTCGCAGGCCCAGGCGAGCTCGCGCGCCTTGAGCCAACCCGTCACGAAATTCTCCCGGCCGTGCTCGGCCAGGACACGGTCGATCAGGACCTGGTCGGCCTTCGAGGAGCTGGCTGTGAACGCGAGCGCGACCTCACCTAATCCCAGCTCGAACAGGCGATTGCCCCGACGGGACTGGCAGTAATAGTCCCGCTTGGGTGTCGCGCGAGCCAGGATCTCGATCTGCCGATCGTTAAGCCCAAAGCGGCGGTAAATTGCCGTGATCTGCGGCTCGATGGCGCGGTCGTTGGGCAGCAGGATCCGGGTCGGACAGCTTTCGATGATGGCCGGCGCAATGGCCGAGCCGTCGATATCGGCAAGCGACTGGGTCGCAAAGACAACGGAGGCGTTCTTCTTGCGAAGCGTTTTTAGCCATTCGCGCAGTTGCCCGGCAAAATGGGCGTCATCGAGCGCGAGCCAGCCCTCATCAATGATGAGAAGGGTTGGCCGGCCATCAAATCGCTCTTCAATCCGGTGGAACAGATATGAAAGGACAGCAGGAGCAGCCGCGGTCCCGATCAAGCCGTCGGTCTCAAACACCTGGACCGAGGAGCCACCGAAGTGCTCGCTTTCCGCGTCGAGCAGGCGATCATATGGACCGCCCAGACAATAAGGCTGCAGCGCGCGCTTTAGGATATTGGACTGAAGAAGCACCGATAGCCCTGTAAGGGTGCGCTCAGGGGCAGGAGCCGAAGCCAAAGAATTGAGCGCGGACCATATGTGCTCTCTGACCTCAGGTGTGAGCTCGATCCGTTCGCGGGAGAGAATCGAGGCAATCCATTCGGCCGCCCACCCCCGTTCGGAGATTTCATTAATCTTTGCAAGCGGCTGCAACGCAACGAAATCGGAGGATTCTCCGGCGACCGCGCCGCCGAGATCATGCCAGTCTCGGCCCATTGCGATGGCCGCGGCCCGGATCGAGGCGCCAAAGTCGAAGGCAAAGATCTGTGCCTCAGGATAGCGGCGGAACTGTAAGGCCATCAGCGCCAGGAGAACGGACTTGCCGGCCCCGGTCGGCCCTATAATAAGAGTGTGCCCGACATCCCCGACATGCAGGCAAAACCGGAACGGCGTCGACCCTTCCGTCTTGCCAAAGAACAGCGGCGGCGCCTGAAAGTGATGGTCCCTCACCTCCCCCGCCCATACGGCCGATAGCGGGATCATATGGGCGAGGTTAAGGGTCGAAATCGGCGGCTGGCGGACATTGGCGTAGACGTGTCCGGGCAGGCTGCCGAGCCAAGCCTCGATCGCGTTAACGGTTTCGATCATGCAGGTGAAGTCGCGCCCCTGGATGACCTTCTCGACCAGCCGCAGCTTTTCGTCGGCTACGCGAGGATTGGTATCCCAGACGGTAACAGTTGCTGTGACAAATGCTTCTCCAATTTGATCTGAGCCCAGCTCCTGAAGGGCCGCATCGGCATCGATTGCCTTGTTGCTCGCATCAGTATCAAGGAGAGCTGAGGCCTCGTTGGTCATCACCTCTTTGAGGATCGCCGCGATTGACTTGCGCTTGGCGAACCACTGACGCCGGATTCTTGTGAGAATCTTTACGGCATCGGCCTTGTCGAGCATGATGGCCCGGGTCGACCAGCGATACGGGAAGGCCAAGCGGTTGAGATCATCGAGAATCCCCGGCGTCGTCGCAGTTGGAAATCCCACCACGGTCAGAACACGGATGTGGGCGTGGCCCAGCGTCGGCTCGAGCCCGCCTGTTAGCGGTTGATCGGCAAGCAAGGCATCAAGATACATGGGTATTTCGGGTACTCGGACCCGATGTCGTTTAGTCGAGATGGTGGAGTGCAGGTAGGTCAGCGTCGCCTCGTCATCGAGCCAGCCGCATTCCGGCATGAACCCTTCAACGAGCTGAAGCACGCGATTGGTGCGATCGAGAAAGCTGGTCAGCACTTCCTTCGAATCTGCACCAGCCGTCCGATGACCGCCCTCATAGAGCAGCCGTTCTGCAACCGCGGCGCTCTCGGCCGGCGGCAGATAAAGCAAGGTCAGATAGTAGCTCGACTCGTAGTGCGCGCCCTCCTCTTCAAACTGCGCCTTTCGCTCGGCGTCGACCAGGGCGGATGCTACATCAGGAAAGGTGTTCGGAGGATAGGCGCCGGCGCCATGCCGCTGCGCTTCAACGAACAGCGACCAACCGGATCCGAGACGGCGCAGGGCATTGTTCAACCGGCCGGCAACGGCGACAAGCTCGGCCGGCACGGCGCTGTCGAGATCTGGGCCCCGAAACCGCGCCGTCCGCTGAAACGAGCCATCCTTGTTGAGGATCACCCCTTCATCGACGAGCGCCGCCCAGGGCAAGAAGTCTGCAAGACGCGCGTTTGAGCGCTGGTATTCGCTAAGATTCATCATGGGACAATTCACGTGTTGAGGTGACCGGGAATGCGGACGTGGCGGCGCACGACTTCGACGAAATCGGGATCGCGCCTGGTGGCCCAGACGGCAGCCATATGGCCGATGAACCAGATCAGGAGACCCGCGATCCAGAGCCGCAAGCCCAGACCAAGCGCCGCTGCCAGGGTGCCGTTGAGGATCGCAATTGCCCGTGGCGCACCACCCATGAGGATTGGTTCCGTCAAGGCGCGATGGACCGGTGCGACGAATCCTGGAACTTCATCCATCAGATCACCACTCCGCCGCCGAAGGAGAAGAACGACAGGAAGAAGCTCGAGGCGGCGAAGGCGATTGATAGACCGAACACGATCTGCACCAACCGCCGAAATCCGCCCGAAGTGTCGCCAAATGCCAGCGATAGCCCGGTCACAATGATGATGATGACTGCGAGGATCTTAGCGACGGGCCCCTCAACCGATTGCAGGATCTGGTTGAGCGGCTGCTCCCACGGCATGTTCGAGCCAGCTGCCCAGGCGGGAAGCGCGCTGCTCGAAGCGAAGCCAAATGCTGCGATCGCGATGATCCCCGCATTGCGAGGCGCTCGAGAACTCATGGTTGATCTCCTATTGCTGAAAGACAGTAGTCGCCGGAGGATCCGAGCCCCGAGACGCGAGCAAGCTCGGCCAGGCGCCGATCGGCGCCGCGGCCAACAAGCACTGCGATGACGTTGATTGTTTCCGCAATGAGGGCGCGCGGGACCGTGACCACAGCCTCTTGAATGAGCTGCTCAAGCCGGCGCAACGCACCAAGAGCAGTGCCAGCATGGATGGTCCCGATGCCGCCGGGGTGGCCCGTCCCCCACGCCTTGAGGAGATCAAGAGCTTCGGCCCCACGCACTTCGCCGATCGGAATACGATCGGGCCGCAGGCGCAGCGAGGCACGGACAAGATCCGATAGCGAGATCACGCCGTCCCGGGTGCGCAAGGCAACGAGATTCGGCGCCTTGCATTGAAGTTCTCGTGTATCTTCAATGAGAACCACACGGTCCGACGTCTTGGCGACCTCTGCAAGGAGCGCATTTGTGAGAGTGGTTTTCCCAGTGGAGGTACCGCCAGCGACCAGGATGTTGTGGCGATCGGCGACGGCGTTTCGAAGAGCGCCAGCCTGCTCGGCGGTCATGGTCCCGGCAGCGACATAGTCGTCTAGGGTGAACACAGCTACCGCCGGCTTACGGATCGCGAATGCCGGGGCGGCAACGACCGGCGGCAGCAGTCCTTCAAATCTCTCTCCGGTCTCCGGTAGCTCGGCCGAGACGCGTGGCGCACCTGCATGAACCTCGGCACCGACGTGGTGAGCGACCAGCCGAATGATCCGTTCTCCGTCAGGAGCGGACAGGCCTTCGCCGGTCTCGATGAGGCCACCCGACAGCCGATCGATCCACAGCCGACCGTCCGGGTTGAGCATCACCTCGACAATCGAGGGATCTTCCAAAAAGCGTGCGATCGCAGGGCCAAGCGCAGTGCGCAGCATGCGTGCTCCGCGCGAGATTGCCTCCGGCTGAAACGGCTGGATTGTCATCGATGTCCCAAGAGCTGAGGCACCCCAAGCGGCCTCAGATGGGTATGATTAGAAAAGCAGGTCCTTCATTGGCGCAACGAGCGACGCTCGGTGATCGTAGGTTAGCGTAGAAAAAGAAAGATCGAACAGAAATGTCTGGACGCGCCGGAATCGTTGATGATCTCATGGTTAGGCGAGGAGTGGCAGCGCATGCGGCTCGCGCTACCATTCCTCCTCCTCAGGCTCGCGTACGTCAGCTTCCGCTGATGTCACGGATGCCTCGACGGCGCCTCTATTTGTTTCGGGATTGCGGAGAAAGAATTTGGCGAGCCGTCTGCCCAAGTCACCAAACCATGGGATCATGAACCAGCCTAGCGCCAGAACCTGCACCCCAACGGCGGATGCGAACGCGACCTGGTAAGCAATGATCGGATAGTTGCCTTCCTGAACGGGCCATTGGTCAAGGATGAGTCCGGTCCCATATTGGACGATGAAACACCAGCCAAAGTGAAGAACGTTCAAGCCGGCATTTGCTCTGCCAGTGAGCTCTCTTGGGAAATATTCCGCTACGATCGCATAGCTGAGGACCGTCGCTGCGCCGACAATCGAGATGACGATCCATGGCAATAGCGATGGCAATGGCACCCGCAAGATCAATGCAAGCTCAGCCCCCACAAACAGCGCTGTCACTGCCGCGAACAGAGCTTCCGACCCTATCCCGCGTCGGCGTAGCCGATCAGCCAACGTACCAAGTAGCAGCGCGCCGCCGCTGATCCCGAGCGCCATGATGAAGAGATGCGTGATCGAGGATTCGCGGCTGAGCCCTTCGACGTTTGTCATCCAAGGTGCTGCCCACAGGGCCTGCAATGACCAGGCTGACCCAATACAGCTTGCCGAAAGCGGCGCTATCCGCCAGAAACGCCGGTCTGTGTAGATCGCACTTAGTTTTATGGCGGTCGGCTGGATCACGTGTGGTCGCGCGGCCTCAGGAACGGTCCAAAAGATGAGGAGGGCCGAAGCAAAGGTCGCAAAAGCCAAGAGCTCAAACAGCCCACGCCAGCCGGTATATTCCAACAGCCACTGGGCGGGCGTCGTTGCAGTCACCGCCCCCAATGCGCCGAGCATCATCATGTAGCCATTGACCAGGGCAATACGTTCCCTTGGAAACCAGGTGACAATGGCCTTCAGCCCAGCCATGGCTGCGGCCGACATACCGATGCCAATCATCGCCCGGGCGACCAAAAGCTCCAGAAATCCTGTGGACGCTCCAAATAGAGCCGCCCCGCCGCCGGCAATCAATAGGAGCATGCTCTGGACCCGACGTGGGCCAAAACGATCCAGCAGTGTCCCGATCGGAATCTGGACGCCTGCGAAGACCAGGAAATAGATCGACGTCAGCAGGCCAAGGTTGGCAGCATCGAGGCCCAGATCAGCTGAGAGCTGTCCCGAGATCAGCATGTTGATGGTGCGGAACAGATAGGAAAGGTAATAGCCGGCAACGAAAGGCAGAAAAACGCAGCCGATCAGGCGCCAAGTCGCAAGTCGGCGGCTGCCTTCGGATTGCGATGGATTGAGATTGGATCGGCCGTTCGCCGCTTCTTGCGTGCGGATCCCGCGATCGCCGGCCGATTTAGCAGAACGCGTTTGGCAGATTGTGAAAGTTACGGTTGCTGCCGCCCTCCTCGGCGGCAGCGCTCGTATCAGCAGTTGCTAGAATGGTGGCAGAATCCGCAAAGACTTGCGAGACATTGTCAGCGGCATAACCGAAAGCATTAGCGGTATTGATTTGGTCGATCGTCTCTCGCAGTAAGGGCCGGTTCGAGCTCACGCGCCGCTCCACCTGCTCGGCCAGGGCCTTGAATCGCACTTGGCCGAGTGCACACGCTTCACGCTGCTGTGATTGCGGCATGTGAGGTGTGACGGTGAGGTGATAGCGGGCGTGCAGCGCAACCGTCTCGGCGATGACACGGACGTCATTGTCCAGACGTTCAAGTTGTCCGTTTATCCGATCGAGCGCCTCATGAATGAGACCTTCGATCGGCGGTGCTGGATCAAGAAAGCGTTCAAGAGCGGCTTCCACGACCATGCTCTTGCCAACTCCGGGCCGGCCCGTTGCAACTTCGAGACGGCGGAAAATCTGTTCGGAAAGCTGGACGCTGACCTTTCTCGTTACGGCAGGGTTTTGTTTTCCCATCCCCTCGGCAGTATCGGTTTGTTGCAAATTTGGCTCGTTTGCTTCGTCGAGCGCTGTTTCGAAGCTCATGCCCGGCTCCTCCAAGATACAGAAAAGGTCCAGCGCGCTCATGGCTGAGCGCGACGAATCGGTTCAAAATGACAGTGATTGCCCCACCGATGATGGGACGACACAAAGGGCAGGACGGCTGCTCGTTTCAATCGCCGGAGTATTGAAATCGTAGTCTGGCGTAGCCAAAGAAAAGGACGGCGGGATTAATCAAACCAAGGTGCAAGCTATTGGACCCTTCCGACGCGGCTCCGGTTCGGGCTAAACGCTAGCGCCAGATCCCTTGGGGAGCGGTCCACGAAAAGCTCAGACAAATGCCTCTTAGCGGATCGCGTCCTTTCTCCTGCACTTCGGCCGCGCCGAGTGAACCTCCTCCGAATTGATGGACAACTCGGGTCGAAGAGCCAGGAGGTGTCGGATGGAAGGACGTCAACGTCGGTCGACGGATGACTACAAGCGGCAAGAGGTTGATCTCGTAGCGTCGAGCGGGCGCTCGATCGGATCTGTTGCCAGGGAGCTTGGCCTGCGCGATTCCGTGCTACGGCGGTGGGTGGAGCAGCGAGTGGCTCGGCTGGTGTCAAACGCCATCCGGAACTGCCCCCTTTGCGTCATGAAGAACTGCCCCCACCCTCGGGTTCATGATGTCGGTTGAAGGTTGGCTCCGCCGCTGACGGGACGGAGGGAGGCGGAGCCGACCGGAGGGCCGTCAGCGGCGGGCGACTGGATGAGGCCGCTCTTTCGCTTGGCACGGAGCCGGTAGCTGTCGCCGCGGATGGTCAGCACGTGGCTGTGGTGGAGGAGCCGGTCGAGGATCGCGGTGGCGACCACCGGAAGCTGCGGTTCGACGTGATCAGCATGGCGCCGGTTTCGTAGCGGCGGCTGACCAACTGGAAGAACAGATGCGCCGCGTCGGGCTCCAGCGGCAGGTAATCGAGTTCGTCGACAATCAGCAGCTTTGGCTTCGACAGCGCGAGCAGTTTCTCGTCCAGGCGTCGCTCGCCGTGCGCCTTGGCCAGGCCAGCGACCAACGTCGTCGCCGTGGTGAACTGCACCGTGTATCCGGCCAGGATCGCCTCTCGCCCGAGCGCGATCGACAAGTGCGTCTTACCGACGCCCGGCGGGCCGAGCAGCAGCACGTTCTCTCCGTTGGCGATCCAATGTGATGCGGCCAGGTCACGGATCTGCTTTGGGTCGATCGACGGCTGTGCCTCGAAGTCGAAGCCAGCAAGCTCCTTCACGGCCGGGAAGTGTGCGAGTTTCAGCGCCATTTCGATGCGGCGATGATCCTTACGCGCGATCTCGCGTTCGCACAGCAGGATCAGCGTCTCGCGCGCCGACAGGTTCGCGCGCGCCGCCTCGTCGAGCAGGTTGTCGAGCTGGTCGCGGATGCCGGAGAGCTGCAATCGCGCCAGCATGGCCTCGACCCGATCGATTGGTGATTCGGTAGCCTTCCTTGTGCACGCCATCAGAAGCTCCCTCCGATCGCTGCTTCGTATTCGGCAAGAGGGCGCAACAATGAGGGCAGTGGAGAAGGCGCCAGCCCTGCCGGTGTCGCGATTGCCGGTCGGCAGAGCGCGCCATTGCGACCGGCAACCCCGTCGAGGTGAGCGGAATCGACGATCCGCAGCCGGCGCCCCTCCGATTGCTTGTGGACCGCAACCTCGCGCATGCCATGGCGGATGGACACCTCGCCAGCTGCGACCGTCACCGCCACGCGCTCGCCGATCAGCCGTCATGGCACCGAGTAGCTGTTCGCGGCGATCTCGATGGCGCAATCGTTGCCGACGACGCGGGTCAGTTCGCGCAACGATCCGAACGACAGCTGGCCACCGAGCGGCTTCAACCGGTGTGTCTCGTCACGCGCGAAGCGGACGATTGGCGCCTCGCCGGTCGTGCCGTGGATACGCACGTTCGCTATCTCACGCTCCCACTCGGCGAGATGCGCCTCGAATGCCTCCCAGCTCGAAGGAATGCCCCGCCATCGCGTTCTTCTTCACGTAGCCGACGCCGTTCTCCGTCTTGCCCTTCGTGCGCGCCCGATACGGTGCGCAGGCGCGAGGATGGAAGCCCCAATGCTTCGCGAACGCGATGAGCTTATCGTTAAACTGAACCGACCGGCTCACAGCGTCGTGGCGCACCACGAGCGCGCGTGGATTGTCCATCAGCACTTCCGCCGGCACGCCGCCGAAGCTCGTAAATGCACTCTCGAGCCCGGCGAACCAGTGCTCTTGCTTCTCGGCCCGGAACGCACGGACATGCAGCCGCCGCGAATGCCCGAGCGTCGCCACGAACACGAATGCTTTGATCTTCACCCCGCCGATCTCGACCAGACCTCGCCGAAGTCGACCTGCAGCTGCCGGCCCGGAGGTGTCTCGAACCGCGTCGTCGCCAGCGCTTCGGCCTTCAGCGCCTGCCGATAGGGCTGCACGGCGGGTTGCAACGTTCGCCGGCTGACTGCCACGCCTTTCTCGGCCAACAGGTCCTGGCGCACCACATCCGCATTGCCGCGATACCGAACGAACCTCTCGCGCAGCCAACCCTCGAAGCCATGGAGTCGTTTCGGGCGCTCAGGCGACTTGAACGGCTTCACCCCGCCCGCCGCCACGTAGTCCTTCACCGTGTGATGGCTGCAGCCCAGCTGCAGCCCAGCTGCCGCGCAATCCGCTTCAGACCCCACCCACACGCCCTCAGGCGCAACATCTCCGCCACGTCATCCGGCGTCTTCATCACCTGCCCCCGTGGATCAATCCACGACGAGCCTTCCGTGATTCGTTCCTCGTTCATTCGCTCTCTCCTCGGCTATCCAAGGTGGGGGCAATTCCTCGTGACGCCGAGGGGCGAGGGGCAGTTTTCCATGGCGCGCAACAGGCTGGAGCCGACGGCAGCGACGCGGCGCCCCACAACGTACGGCGCTGCCGCCTGAGTCTCGACCGCCCAGCTTTGGAGGGCGTGGTGATTCTTGCTGCTACCAAATGCCTCCCGTTTCGCTCGGCACGGGATCGGAATATTTGTCCCTATTACGACGACGCGCTCGACTTGAGCGCTGACACCAGAACACCTTCGAGCCCACAGACTCCAAAGCTGAGGTCGCTCAGAGACCTTCAATGAAATCCTTCGAAGAAGGACGTCCGCGCGCAGGATTTGAGCTCCAACGAGGCGTTTATCGCACTTATCGCGATGGGAATATTGCTAAATCAATTAAAGCAGCGCTTCGACCTGTAACGGTGGGGAGCGGCCGAGGGGACGGGGGAAATGGCAAGCGTTCAGCTTGAGCTTGATGAACTGCTGCTCGATTTGGACAATCCGCGGATTAGCAGAGCCGATAGTCAAAGAGGCGCACTACAAAAGATAATTGAGGATCAGGACGTCAAGCTCGTCACTTTGGCGGAAAGCATCGTGAATGATGGGCTCAATCCGATGGACCGCTGGCTGGTCATCAAGTCGGCAACTGAACGAGGACGGTATATCGTCCTGGAGGGCAATCGACGTCTCGCTGCGCTGCGCGTCCTTAACAACGCACGGCTTCTCAAAGATCTCGAGGTGCGCGCGCCCGTCAAGCGCCGTCTCGAATCACTGGCGGATGGATTCGACCTAGACGCCGTTCAACCCATTGATTGTTTTGAAATAGTCGACCGGCAAGACGCTGCAACCTGGATTAATCAGCGCCACACGGGAGAGAATAACGGGCACGGCATTGTCAACTGGGGCGGTGTCGCAACGGCTCGTTTTCGAGGCAGAGACCCGGCGCTTCAGGCGCTAGATATGGTCGTGTCACATGGCGCGCTCAGTGAAGAAGAAAAACAGATCGTGGAAGACCGCTTCCCAATCTCAACACTTGATCGCCTCCTTTCAACGCCCTCGGTGCGGAAGAAGATCGGCGTGGACATCACTGAGTCGAAGCTCAAGACGTCGCTTCCCCCGACCGAAGTCATAAAACCTCTGCGTCGTATCGTTCTTGACTTGGCGAGCGGCACTATCAACGTCTCACAGCTCAAAAACAAGGAACAACAAAACACCTACGTCAGCAGGCTCGGTAAGGACCTGCCCGACCTATCCAAACAGTCGGGAGAACTGCGCTCCATCGACGTCTTAGAGGACAGTGACTTCAAGACACCCGCGCCGAAACCGAAACCAAAACCAAAACCGGCCCCGGTGCGCAAGACGCTTATCCCACGAGATTGCTACTTGACCGTTTCAAACGCGAAGATGGCGGAGATTATGAAGGAGCTTCGCTCTCTTCCGCTCGATGCCTACCCGCACTCGATCTCGGTCTTGTTCCGGGTCTTCTTCGAGCAATCGACAGATGACTTTCTGCAAGCGGCGGGCATCCCTCTCAGCGTCAAGATCCCTAATGGAGGGACAAAGGACAAAAACCTGCGGGCCAAGGTCGGCGAGGCGATCAAGGAAATGGTGAAGAAGGGCATCCGCGAGAAGGACCTCGCAGGAGTATCTAGAGGCATCGACGACAAGAACAATCCTCTCTTCGTAGACACGCTTCACAATTACGTTCACAATCGCTTCTTCTCGCCCACTGACCGGGATCTCAAGGTCGCGTGGGACAACGCGCAGCTCTACTTCGAAAAAATCTGGAAATGAAAACTAACGCGCAGACCAACGTAGGGACGACTCTCCTCCACCACTTTACACCACTGCGCTATCCAGGCGGCAAAGGGAAGTTGGCGTCGTTCGTCAAAGCCGTCATAAAGGAGAACGGTCTTTTCGATGGCGAGTACGTTGAACCGTACGCCGGCGGCGCCGCCGTAGCGCTGGAGTTGCTATTTCACGATTACGTTTCCTCGATTCACGTCAATGACCTTAGCCGCCCCGTGTTTGCCTTCTGGAATAGCGTCCTTAACGACACGGAGCGTCTCTGCAAATTGATCAAGGATACGCCGCTGACAATGCGAGAGTGGGACCGGCAGCGCTTCATCTTTTCAAACGCCAACCGCTATGGGGACCTCCGGCTTGGCTTTGCGACATTCTTCCTAAACCGCACCAACCGCTCGGGCATTCTGAACGGTGGCGTCATTGGCGGCCGGGACCAAGCGGGACCTTGGAAGATTGATGCCCGTTTCAACAAAGACGGCTTAATGGAACGAATCGAGTCCATCGCGAAGATGCGAAAGCGCATTAACCTCACAAGCATGGACGCCTGTACCTTCCTGCGGTCCAAGGCAAACGATTGGCCACCCAAAACGCTGGTCTATCTCGATCCACCCTACTTCGCGAAAGGGCGCGACCTCTACTACGACTACTATCACCCAAGTGACCATGCCCAGGTGGCTGCTGAGGTTCCCAAAACGCTTGGCCACAAACACTGGATCGTTTCCTACGACAACGTTCCAACTGTGCGAACGCTCTATAGCTCGTATCAGCAGCTAGTTTATCGGATAGGATACAGCGCACGTGATAGCCGCGAGGGAATGGAGATTATGTTCTTCAGTGACTCGCTGAAAGTGCCCAAGTTGGTGGGCCCCATTAGTCTCATCAGAAGTCGCCCGAGAGGCTCCTTCTCTTCAAGAACCGCACCGCCAAAGAGCAAGCGGTTGGCAGGTTTACAACGGGCTGAGCTTCCCTTGCTGCCTTAACGTGCTCCTAGTAGAGCAGCAGAGCTCTAGTGAGTTTTACTGCCTGTTTCACCGGCCGAACGACGATGCACGCTCAGCACCTCGTCTCAATATTGGAGACGGACGCATTCACTTCGCGCTCCCTGCTGCTGGACAAAGTCGGGTTCTAGACAGGAAGGAGTTCCGCAAATCTGCAAGCACATCAAGCAAGTCTTAACAATGCTGATGTGGAAGTGTCCCGCCCCCCCGAATCGACCAAGTCACGGATGCCGCCGAACCGGGCGCTTGTGCAATTGACTCAGCGGACTGAGGCAGCTGGCTTATCGGCAGGGAATCATCGTTCTCCGACCGACAGAAGCTCTACGACGGGGTAGGCATCTCTTGGCTAAGAGACGCCGCTCCTCGTGCTCTTTCTTACGATCGGCACTAGTGACCTAGTCCTCAGCAAGGTTTTGAGATCGAAGGGCTCAGCCGAGAAATCGGGTGGGAGCAAGCTTCGCGGCTTCCCCTCGACATCACGTACGGGCCCATATTACAATATACGGCGGTTCGTCAGGCGCACGATTGAGGTGACGGTGCACCGTCTGGGTGATATTTGGCTTCGGGATTTCCGCTCCCTCACCCGGATGTGGACGCCTCTTATGCGCTGCCGGTTCGTCAAGGGCAGCACTTTGCTTACTGCTTCCTTCAGACCCCCGCCTCGCGGCGACGCCCTTGCTACCGTTCCCATCACCGGGGCCCTTAGAGGACTCTTACCTCGAAGTCATCGACCGGACACCACTCAGGTCAAATCGCGCCAGTCACAGTGCTCCGCGCCATACCTGGCGCACGGAAAAAAGGCCGCCCCAGATGTGGGGCGGCCAGTAATGTTCGTCGCGGGAGGACGAATACGACGAACGAATTCAGCACATAGCGCGTCAGCGTCACTCGACTCGCGCCGATTGCAGCCGCGGCTCTCTGGATTCAGAACGCCACGGCAGCACGTCGCTTTCTGTATGCCTCGTCTCGAAATAACGCCCATCCGTCTGCCGCTGCACAATAGCCACTTGTCCATATTGATTAATGCAATGGTCCGGATATTGGCGCCGGATTTCAGCGCAGAATGGGTCTTTTGAGGGATTTTCAACGATGTTGGCGACTCACTCCATCCGCGATTTCAGGGACGCGGGCGGCAATTGGCCGAAGCGACTTTCGTGCATGTTGACAGCCGCCGAGGCCTCTCACTTGCACCAAACCCGGCCGCTTGTTGCCGTCTCCTCGCATGCTGTCTCCAGGTCTCAGTACCATTCCTACTTGCTAACCTGCCGCAGACATCCGGCCGAACTCGGTAGTTTGGCTCTCCAACAGCCGCCGATAGATCCCGCTGGGTCGCTTGGTCAAAGCAGCATGCGTGCCCTGCTCGGCGATGACGCCGCCATCAAACACCAGGATGCGGTCGAGGCTGCGCACCGTCGACAACCGATGTGCAATCACAATCGAAGTGCGGCCCTTCATCAGCCGCTCCATCGCTTCTTGGATGAGGGCTTCCGATTCCGAGTCGAGGCTTGAGGTTGCCTCGTCCAGGATCAGCACCGGCGCATCCGCTAAGAAGGCGCGCGCCAGCGCGACGCGCTGCCGCTCACCGCCCGAGAGCTTGACACCGCGCTCACCGACCAGCGTGCCGTACCCCCTGCGCAGGCGCAGAATGAACTCGTGCGCATTGGCCAGCCGCGCCGCCCGCTCGATCGCCCCCATCCCGGCTCCGGGCCGGCCGTAGGCGATGTTCTCGGCGAGCGAACGGTGGAACAGGATCGGTTCCTGCTGCACGACGGCTATCTGGCTGCGGAGCGATTGCTGCGTGGCAGAAGCGATGTCCTGACCGTCGATCAGAATGCGGCCGCCCGAGACATCATAGAGCCGCTGCACCAGCTTGACGAAGGTCGTCTTGCCGGACCCGGAGCGCCCAACCAGACCAACCCGCTCGCCCGCGCTTATATCAACCGATAGCCTGTCATAGAGGGGCGCCCCGTCGCCGCCATACTGGAAGGTGACGTCGTCGAATACGATCTCACCGCCCTGAATGGCGATCGGCCTTGCATCCGGTGCGTCTACGATCCCGATCGGCTCGTCATGGATCGCGACCAGTTCTTCCATGTCGTCGACCGAGCGCTGCAGGTTGTTAATGTATATGCCGACCTCGCGCAGATACGCGTGGATAATGTAGTAGCTGGTTAGCACATAGGTGACGTCGCCCGGCGAGGCGAGCCCCGCCATCCACAGGAGCACCGAGCCGCCGATCACCGATGCCCGCAGGCACAACAGGAGCGAGTTTTGAGACATGGCGGAGTAGTTGTAGCGCAGCCAGGTTCGCCGCAGCCGCATGCGCCAGCGGTTGATGACGCGGGCGAGCCGAACATCCTCACGCCCTTCCGCGCCGAACGATTTTACAACCGCATTGCAAGTTAGTGCATCAGCCAGCGTGCCGCCGATTTTGGTGTCCCAGGCATTGGAGACCCGTGCGGCAGGCGCGATACAGCGGACCGAAAACGTCATCGTCACCGCGACATAGATTGCCGCACCAATCGCGACCACCCCACCCAGCGCAGACCAATGCAGCCCGAGCAGGATCATCGAACCGACCAGCACCGTCAGGGACGGCAACAGGAACATCAGGATTGTATTGTTGAGCAGGTCGAGCGCCCACATGCCGCGCGTGATCTTCCGCACGCTGGAACCGGCGAAAGAGTTGGCATGCCAATCTGTCGAGAACCGCTGGACGCGCATGAACGTGTCGCGCGCCACGTCCGACATCGTCTGAAGCGTGAACGGAACGATTGCCTGCAGACCTATGAGGCGCAGGATCACCGAAACCAAGCCGAGCGCGAGGATGCCGCCGAAGGCGGCCAGCGCTGCATCTCGCGCCGCCTGATTGTGAGGGCCTAACGTCAATGCGTCGACCAGATGGCCGGAGTAGACCGGCATAAACAGGTCCGCCGCCGTTGAGCCGAGGAAGCCCACCAGTACAAAGGTGGCGCGGTAGGGCTGCAGCAGCCAGCGGCGAAAAACGAAAGGAAGCACCGCCCGGATCGCGATGGGACGTTTGGCAGCTGAAGCGGTCATGCCGCGATCCGGTCATGCTCAGCGCGGAGGTTGGCCTCGTCTGAACTTGGCCTCGCGTCGGAAAGGTGCGATCGAGCACCGGCATTCGGTCGACATTGCTTGGCTAAGCGAAGCACTCGACGCCAACCGTCTGAGCCACTCGCACCTGGCTCCATAGCTCTTCGCGGAAGCCTGGCGGTCCCATGCGAGGGAGAACGCCTCCCTTCATTCACCATTATGAGCCTTAAGAATTCGCTCATCATGGCATCTACGCTCGAGGAAGACCTCCCCTTAGAAAGATTACAGTCGCCGCCAAGCAGGCCTCGGAAGCAATTATGCCCCGTTTGCTTCATGAAGCTTCCGAACATGTGAGCGATCGGCGGGAGCAAAGAGAGGCCATCATGGTGTTTTGGGAAAATAAAAGATCGCATTTCATGGCTGCGGGCAAGAGGAGACAGCACACCCATCAGCTTCGGTGTGGCCAGCTTTTTTAATCCATCCCAACGACACGCGGGAGCTCATGCAGTGCCAGTGTCCGTCATCTCAATCAATTGCTAAGACTGGTAGTTGACTTGGGCGCAAGCCGTCTCAAGGCCGATCCGTAGATAACCCGTCACCTAAGTACTGAGTGGATAAGTATCACAATTGGCCTCTTGCCGGACATCGCTTCACGGCGAGGGATATCGGCTGTATGCGCGATAGAGGTCGACCAACTCACTAGTCTGCACACCTGACAACAGATCGGCCACACGGCGATCGAGACTTTCAATTTTCTGGAGCCAACTGCCGCCATTAACGGGTCGAGTGACCGTCAGGTCGGTTTGCCGGTCTAGCAGGAGACGTGTGGCGCCAGAGCCGTGTAAAACGGCGCGCCGATGAAACTCTCCTAAATCATCGCTCGCCCGCTACCAGAGGAGCTGCCGCCGTGAGACTGAGTTCGATCATCAGAGTATCGAGTGCTACGAGGAGATTCGGATCAAGACCACAGGAGTGTCACCATCCGAGTTTTGAATGCGTCGCATCCAAAAAATCGATTTCACCAAACCACATTCTGCCGCGTAGGAAAAACGCCAGCCATTGAGCAAGATGGTAGATTTCCTGTCGGGAAAACTGCGATGAGTATGTCATCATGGACGCGGCAACCCACTTATTGGCGCGGTCTTCGACGACCCTGCACCAATAGCTGTATTGGTGGCCGGGCGCCTGCAAGCGCGAAAAGCGATGTTCATGCCCTTCCGTTCAGGTAGACGGGCCGACGCGCTGCACCGGCGCCTGCCCGCAACGGCTTCGCGACACGTTAAACCAGCGTATGTTGAGGCAGCAACCAAGGGATGAATTGATCGTCACGCGGGCTCGCCCCCAGAATACTATGTCTGTGGCGACGGTGAAGCCAACCTCTATCCCCGCTTGGACCGACCATGGATGAAATACCGCGGCGGGCCGAGCGATCCTTCTCACAAGCGCTGCGACCACTGATCTCACAGGTAAGCCCTCAGATGCGGCACGAGTACCGCAACGGCAATTTCATTGCGCGGGCACATCTCGAGGATGTTCAAAGATGAACGTGCAGGACTTAACCCGACTCAAAACACACGCACTGCCTCAGCATTTGCGGCGACTCGAGGCTGAGTCGATCGAAATTATGCGCGAGGTTGTCGCCGAGTTCAAGAAACCGGTGATGCTCTACTCGATCGGCAAGGATTCCAGCGTCATGCTGCACCTTGCCGTGAAAGCCTTCTATCCGGCAAAGCTGCCTTTCCCGTTGATGCACATCGATACGACCTGGAAATTCCGGGAGATGATCGCCTTTCGCGACGAAACGGCCAGACGCATCGGGGGCGATCTGATTGTCCATGTGAACAAGGACGGCATCGCGCGCGGCATCAATCCCATCGAGTCCGGCTCCGCACTGCATACGCAGGTTATGAAGACCGACGCGCTCAAGCAGGCGCTCGACCTGTACGGATTTGATGCGGCATTGGGCGGCGCACGGCGGGACGAAGAGAAAAGCCGTGCCAAGGAGCGCATATTTTCGTTCCGCTCGGCAGGACATGTCTGGGATCCGCGCAATCAGCGGCCCGAACTTTGGAACCTGTTCAATACCCGCATCCGGCAGGGCGAAACGATGAGGGTGTTTGCGATGTCGAATTGGACGGAGCTCGACATCTGGGAATACATCATGTTTGAACGAATCTCCGTCGTCCCGCTCTATTTTGCGAAACAGCGACCCGTGGTGCATCGGAACGGCACGTTGATCATGATGGACGACGAGCGGCTCCCGCTTCGGCCAAATGAGACCGCCGAGATGCGGACGATCCGCTTCCGCACCCTTGGGTGCTACCCCCTGAGCGGGGCCATTGAGTCGGAAGCCACGACCATCGAGGACATCGTAGCCGAAATGCGCCTTGCGAAAGTATCGGAGCGCCAGGGGCGTCTCATCGACACTGATGAGGCAGCGTCGATGGAGAGGAAGAAGCGGGAAGGATACTTTTGATGGATACGGACGCTGTTCGTTGCCTCGGCGAGCCCGTTAGCAAAGATCAACTGCGGTTCATCACCTGCGGCTCTGTGGATGACGGCAAATCGACGCTGATCGGGCGCCTCTTGCACGACAGCAAGATGATCTATGAGGACCATCTGCAGGCGCTCACGCGCGACAGCGTTAAGCACGGCACGACGGGCGAAGAGATCGACTTTGCCCTGTTGGTCGATGGCCTGGAAGCTGAACGCGAACAAGGTATTACCATCGACGTCGCCTACCGGTTCTTCACCACGTCGCGCCGATCGTTCATGGTCGCCGATACGCCAGGTCACGAACAATATACCCGCAATATGGCGACCGGCGCCTCCAACGCGCAGCTCGCCATCATTCTGATCGATGCGCGCAAGGGAGTCCTGGTGCAAACCAGGCGCCACTCGTTCATCTGCTCGCTATTGGGCATCCGGCATGTCCTTGTCGCCGTTAATAAAATTGACCTCGTTGACTACCGGAAGGATGTCTACGACGGCATCGTGAGCGACTACGTCGGCTTTGCTTCGGCGCTCGGCTTCAAGTCGATCGTACCAATCCCGATTTCTGCCAGACACGGCGACAACATCATCTACCGATCCGGCAACACCGATTGGTATCACGGCCAGTCCCTGCTGGATTACCTCGAGACTATCGATATTCAGCCCGAGACGACCGACCTGCCCTTCCGCTTTCCGGTACAGTGGGTGAACCGCCCCAATCTGGATTTCCGGGGGTATGCGGGGACGATCGCCTCGGGAAAAATCGCGGTTGGCGACGAAATCATCGTGGCGGCTTCGGGTCGCAGCTCGCGCGTGATGCGGATTGTGACCGGTGATGGTGATCTTGCAGGTGCAGAAACTGGCGATGCAGTAACCATCGCGCTCGAAGATGAGATCGATATCAGCCGCGGCGATGTCTTGGCAGGTCCCACGCAGCGCCCCGAGGTCGCCGACCAGTTTGCCGCTCATCTGATCTGGATGGATGAAGAGCCAATGATGCCGGGCCGCTCCTATGCATTTCGGATTGGCACGCAATCGATTGCTTCCGGCAACGTCACGCGTATCAAATACAAGATCGACGTCAATACCCGTGAGCCTCCCCTTGCGGCGGCCACGCTGGGCCTCAACGATATCGGCTTCTGTCACGTCGCGACCACTCGGCCTGTGAGCTTCGATCCGTACCACGTCAATCGGCGCACCGGGTCCTTCATCGTGATCGACCGTTACACCAACCGTACGGTTGGTGCGGGAATGATTGATTTTCCGCTGCGCCGCTCGAGCAATGTCGCCTGCCAACAGCTGACGATCGGCATGCAAGAACGTGCCGCGCTCAAACGGCAGAAGCCGTGCATCATCTGGCTGACCGGCCTTTCCGGCTCCGGCAAGTCGACGATTGCCAATATCGTCGACCAAAAGCTGTTCGCGATGTCGCATCACACGATGCTGCTGGACGGCGACAATTTCCGTCACGGCCTCAATTGCGATCTCGCTTTCACTGAAGCAGATAGGATCGAAAACATTCGACGAGCTGGTGAAGTGGCGAAACTGATGCTTCAAAGCGGCCTGATCGTCGTCTGCTCGTTTATCTCACCCTATAAGGCGGAGCGGGACATGGTCCGCAACCTCGTGGGGAAGGGCGAATTCGTCGAGGTTTTTGTGGATACGCCAATAGACGAATGCGTCCGTCGCGATCCGAAGGGCCTTTATTCCAGGGCAAAGTCAGGCAATATCAAGAACTTTACTGGCATCGATGCCCCGTACGAAGCGCCGAACGCGCCGGAGGTGCACTTGAAGACACTGGACGAGCCAGCGGAGCAGTTGGCGGATCGGGTTCTGGATGCGCTTGCCACACAAGGGATTATTTCCCTGACATAGCCGGACAGAGGTACCCAACGCGACATCAAATGGGGCGAAGTTAGCTTCGCCCCATTTCAACTGCTTAAATCTTCGGCTGGAAACTAATCACGGGCCATGGCGGAGATCGCAATTCAGGTGACCAGTCAGATTTGCGAAACGCGCTCTAAAGTAAGCGTCGCTACCAGGTCTAGCCAAGCTGACAACAAGCTGATGTTGCGTTTGTCGCAGGCCGCTATTGAGCCGCGGTCGCCTTTACGCCGAAGTGTGGAGCGCCGACTGTAGCTCGAGTCTTTGGACTTGCTGACTGAATTAATCGCATGCGGTACAAGTGCAGGCAGCATAGAGACGCTCTTGAGACCGGCGAACATGATGGAATGACTGAATGACCAAAAGAGCATTAGCCAGAAGCGCTGGGCTCACTTGGTCAAGTGAAGCGCTTCATCCTCGTCGGCCAGCCACTTCTCGTAAGAGTTCACTGCACATTGCAGCTCCCAGCTCCAGGCCGAAAGTCGCCCACATGAAACGCGTTTCCGTTTCCGGGCTTGAATGGAGAATTCCATGGCCTCAAAAGATGTCCGCGCACGTGAAAACTTTCGAAATTCTCATAGCACCATCCTTTCTCTCTCGATCAGAGCAAGGACGTGTTATTGTTCGCGCGAACTAGAAGAAGGAGGTTCATACGGCCCCAAGTCTCCTTGACTTTGCATTTTTGGCCGGATGGGCGTGATTAACGGAGAAGATGCGCGCAGCAACCACGATCTGTAGCTCGCGGCGCGCCTGACAACCTCCAGGCATTTTTTCATGACATCTTCCTGTTAGACAGAAAACCGCGGTTATCGCCTAGTCTTAGGGCGACAGCACAATTTTGAGGCGCGGGTGATATCCGCGGCTTCATATTGAAGTGATAGCGCATATCGACGAAACTTCAGAGGGATAAGCTTCGTTCAGAAAAGTGAAGCTTGTTCAATGATGAGCCTTGGCAACCGCACATGTGCTCCAGGCCTTGATCGACAGAGTGGTAGCATGACGATTTCAAGCGCGCGGCACGTGATGATCATCGGTGGCGGCGCCAGTGGTGTCCTGCTCACCTATCAATTGCTGCATCAGCCGACCAGCGATCTACGCGTCACGCTGATCGAGCAGCGTCCCGACATCGGACGCGGTATAGCTTATCACACGGGCAATCCTGATCACCTGCTCAACGTACGCGCCTCAAATATGAGCGCGCTGCCCGACCAACCGGATCACTTCTGGCGTTGGCTGAACTCGCGTGACGCGGACGCGTCGCTGTATCGCGATCCTTATTGCTTTGTGCCACGACGCGTCTATGGCGACTACATCGCCAGTTTGCTCGAGCAGCAGACATCTGAGCCGACGGACGCACCGCGCTTGTCGGTCGAGCACGGGACTTGCGTCGATATCAACGAAGGTCCCGCCTGCGTGTCGGTCAAGCTGGCTGATGGCCGATTGCTGATGGCCGACACAGTCGTTCTCGCAACCGGACATGATACGAGAGCTAACCGCCCGGCTCATGCGAATCCCGGGGCACCACCATCGACTGCTGGCGTCGACACCGATGCCACCGTACTGATCCTGGGCACGGGCCTTACCATGGTCGACTACGTTCTGTCGCTATTGCGCGACGGCCATCGCGGGCCGATCATCGCTATGTCACGGCGCGGCCTGCTCGCAAAACCCCACCGCCACATCGATGCTTTGCGAATTGAAGAGGGGGATGTTCCTTTCGGTGCCAGCATTAGCAACCTGCTGCGCTGGCTTCGTGATCGCATAGACCGGAATGCGGCCCAAGGCGGCAACTGGCGCAGCGTCATCGACGGCCTTCGACCCTATACCCAGCGACTGTGGCATGAGCTTCCGCTGGCATCGAAACGCCGCTTTCTGGAACACGCGCGCGCTTGGTGGGACGTGCATCGTCATCGGATGGCTCCGGAAGTCGAAGCACGCATCACTCGGGCGCTTGACAGAGGTCAGCTCACCCTGATGGCAGCAAAGGTGATCAACGTCGAGCCCAGCACGACCGGCGCCAGAGTGAAGTACCGCAGGCGGGGCGACGCCAATCCTGTCGACATACAGGTCGGCGCCGTCGTCGATTGCACCGGCATCGTCAAAGATCCGCGCGCTACGCTCAATCCGGCCGTGCGCCGTCTATTCGATCGTGGCCTTTGCCGCGTCGATCCGCTCTGCATTGGCATCGAGACTGATCGCAATTGTGCGGTCATCAGCCGCGCCGGCACGGCTTCGCACCGCCTATTCGCGGTGGGTCCGCTCACGCGCGCGGCCTTTTGGGAGATCATCGCGATACCTGACATTCGCAACCAATGCGCGGCACTCGCGGCGCTCCTTGCCGATACCGCCGGCGAGCATCACCCCGTCGGGCACCTTGAACGCGTCTGACTGCTGACGCCCCCGCGAACGATTGCTTCGACCCCTGCTGGGGTCGCGCCAGCATGAGCAGCCCGATTCCCCTTACCTGAACTGCTCTGCTGCGTTCAAAACAGAGCGTCCAGCTCTCCGATACTGCCAAGATTTCAAAATCCGTCAGGTACGGCCGTAATGTTGCCGAACACAAGCATTGTATGGGCGACTGCTGTCTGCCTTCAAAAGGTGCAGCCCGCACAGACATTCGTGAGCGCGGCACGACTTCCCGCGGCGAGCACGCCGTTCCAGATTGAGGTGACAGCCGTCGACCTCGATAACAAAGTTGAACATGAGACCACACCTCCTATCAGCCTACCTGATCCTTCTCGCCCTACCTCGGATTGCCAATGCGGCCAAGTCCACCGAAGAGCAGATGCTGACGCTTTCTCCGGAAACGCGACTTGAGCAGCGTTGCGATGCACGCGCGATGGGAGCAATCGGCCGCGAGCACCAGGGCTTTCGGCCGGACGAATTCGTCGCCTATGCTTTCGCCGACCCGGTCATTCGTGGCCATGCCATAGCCGCGGGCGGCGCCGCATTGCGAAGCCGCGGCGTGTGGTACCACGTCGCGTATCGCTGCGAAACGAGCGACGACGGCCTAACAATTCGGTCATTTAGTTATACCCTCGGGACGCCAGTGCCCAGACCCGAGTGGGATCAGCACTATTTGGTGCCTTAAAATGACAAGCGCAGAGAGTTCAGAGCTGCGAAGCAAAATCCGCACGGTGTTTGCATTGACTCGCCCATCAGCAGCCTTTCCCTCCCTGCATCGCCGCGTCCGGCTAATCCGTTGCTCCAAGTGATGGTTAAATAAGCTGACGTGCAGGTGCGTTTGGCTTAGAGGGCATGACGAAGGGGACCGTTAACCGGCATCTGACGGAAGTGAGCAGCAAGTTTCCCAGCTCAAGGGGAGGTGCGACATGAGTGGACGGACATGAGTGGACGGATAAGCGCGCGCGCGGCTTGCGCGGCGGCGCGTTATCTGTTGGTAGGCCCGCGCCACAAACGCAGCACCTCACGTTGCTTCAGTGCGTCATGAAGCTGGTCTACAGCGCTGGAATGGACCGTTCCAGCCTCACAAACTTACTTGGTCAAACGGCGAGCCTCACCCTGGTCGGCCAGCTGCTTCACGTAGAAAATCACTGTATATCCGTGCAGCATCCCTTGCCTGCGGCGAACATAGCCGGCTGCCTCATAGAGTTTTTGAGCCGCGACTTGGATCGTTGTCGTATCGAGCACGATGCACTTGAACCCCAGAGCAACGGCTCTCAATTCCAATTCACGAAGGAGGCGCCTTCCAAACCCTCGTCGGCGAAAGGCCGGATCGACCCGCATGCGCTTCAGCTGTGCAACGTCAACATCGACAGGCTTCAATCCTCCCATGGCGACGAGTCGGGAACCAATATGGGCAGTTAAGAAGTAGCCGCCCGACCTGATATATACTTCGCCTACATTGCTTAAATCATCCTCCCACGCGCCTTCTGGGCCACGTGCACCACCATGTTCGGATGCAGCTCTATGCAGATGCCACACATCATCGGCATCCCCTGGCTCAAACCGACGAAAGATCACCTCGTCTTGAGACATCGACATCCGCTGCGGACTCGCATCAGAGGCCAGCCCCTTTCCCGTCATTATCCTTTTGCCCACGCAGATAGCACCCTCAAGCTTATTGACGCGCCGTCGTCAAGAGCCGCTGCAAAAGGACAGCGTTAATACTTTCAGATGCCTCAACTCCGACAAGTGGTCGACCAGGCTCGACCGTATATTTCAAAGCCGTGGTATGGTGCATCAGGGTAAACCGATCCAACGCTCCAACACAGGAGTCGCGCAGCCTTCGGATTTCACTGTCGCCGTGCTCAATGACGGGCGAAATGGTTGCCTCCCCAGGGAAGTCTGCTTTTCCTTCCAGCCAACCTGGCTTGAGACATGCGCCTTCCTTGTCCTGCGCCAACCAGCGGAATACCTCGTGAATGTACGCTTGCGGATAGTATTCGGACAGCCGATATACATCCGTGAAGAAGTGCGGTTTCTGGAGGAAAAGCTCCTTGCCGATCAGCAGCACTGAGACAGCCACAATACGGGCAGAGAATCTGCCGCTTGGGCCAAGCCTATTCTTGTAAGGATTCTTTGCGTAAAACACGCGGAATTGGCCAAATAGATCCGGCGACATATGTTCAAAGCGCGTCAGGACATGATTCGCTGTCTCAAGGTGCTCCACGCACAGCGCAAGACATTGACGCGCATCCGTGTCAGCCGCATCTCGCAACTCGAGTAGGGCGTCAATCGCCAACTGCAATTCGCTTTCGATGAATTGATGGCCTAAGCAAAAATCTCGTTCCTCGACGCCGGCCGCTCCGAGGCAGTATAGACGCGGATCGTTCTGCACCGGATTCGTAAGTATCATATCCTCATAGGAGAGGACATCAACGCCAGGCTGCCGCAGGCGGGTTAAGCGGGCAAGACGACTTAGCGCTTCCCCCACCGTCAATTCAGCGTCCCCGGGATGGAGACCGGCAAAAGCGGACATGTGATAGGCACAATTGGTGAGATACTGGATGTCTGTCTTTGCGATCTCGAAATCGGACTGCGGTAGCCGGCGCAACAGCGCATCATAGTCCGTGTCCGCCACAATCGCGCTGATAGCGCGACCGAGTGCCCTAACCGCTTCATCCGGCCGCTCGCTGCCTTTGATCTCCGCAATACTATGTGGCAATTCATCGACGACAAAATTGCTGAATCGCCCAAGCGGTCGTTTTCGTCGTCGAGAATCAATGCTATCGGTCACATGAGAAAATATGTCTTGCGAGCAGTAGCGCAGCGGTTCTTGGGCGGAAGGGGAAATACTGCCGACCATAGCGAGCACTCACCGGCCCTGGCTAAAAACAGCTTGCATTTCGGCAGTCGCCCCGTATCGGGCGGCCGGTGAGTAGTCGTGCTTCTCGATAAGATCTTTTCGTTTGTCTAAGATCCTGCTGTCGGTGCGCGCGACCCGCTCAAGCACCGCGTTGGAAAAGAATTGCAGCGATACCGCGCCCGAATTGATGATGCCCGAGGTGGTTAGCGTCAGCGCGCCTTCGTTCGAAATGCTGATGAGTCCTGCCTCATCTAGTTTCTTAAGCTCGCGATGAAAGTATTGTTCCATGGACACTCCAAATTCCCGCTCGAAGCGGAAGAGCGACACTCCACTACTTCGCAACGCGAGCATGACGGTTCTGCGCATCAGATCGTCTTGCGATAGGACGACGCCCTTCCACACTGGCTTCGCGCCAAACTCAACCCGTTGTAAGTAGCGATCTAAATCTGCCTCGTTGTAGAACTGGCACTGACTCATATAGCCAAATCCGCCAACCCCAAACGGGACCAGATTGTTGTCGTTCCAGGAATCGTATTTGCGGCGCTGCTGAACGGAGTGCGGCTGAGACTTCTTGGTCCAATAGAAGATCGGGCCATGACGATAGCCAAGCCTCGTAAGGATGTGCTCCGCCATGAAATGCATGATGATGCGCTCCTTTGCCCCAGCGAATTGGTAGCGCCCTTTGCTCAAATGGCGGGCTACGGGGTCCGTCGATTTGAACAACAATGGGAAGATGTTAAACTTCTCCACTCCCATATCCAGTAGACCGATGAGCGACTCATACCAACTCCGGAGCGTTTGCTGCGGCAGCCCATAGATAAGGTCCAGCGATAGATTCTGAACGCCCAGCTCATCCAGCAATTTTACGAGTTGTCTCACCTCGTCCGCACCGTGCCCGCGGTTCAATATGCGCAGAATGTTTTCATCAAGACTTTGAACGCCGAGCACGAAGCGGTTTACGCCGCCTGTTAGCATAGTGGATATGCGATCTGCGGCGTCCACCTGCTTTCCAAGAGAAGGGTGCAATTCGAAACTTACTTCGGACTTCGATAGATCAAAGCGCTGTTTGATCATGTCAAATAGCGTCTTGAGTTGTGGGTTGGTCAAGATTGAGGGGGTGCCACCTCCAAAGAATGCGGTCTCAATTTCCCTACCGGCAAGCGCCGCGTCCGACCAACTCATTTCCTTATTTAGAGCCGCCAGATAACGTTCCACTCGCCCGGAACGCGGGTTGATTTCCTTGGCGAAGTGACAAAAGGTGCAATACTGATTGCAGAAGGGGATGTGAAAATAGAGATCAATTGACGAGGTAATCTCACTCAACAATTTTTCGGCATTCAGCTCGCCCATTGCTTTGAGGGGTGGATATGTGCCGACTAGATAATCGTTGTAGGTGTCAAGGTGCAGTTTTCGCGCCCTCAGCATGTCGAGGTTGATTTCGTAGGAGCGGTCGATCGCGAACTCCAGTGCCTCGGAATAGCTTGGCGCGCGCATTATGGAGAATCCTTTAGCGTTCGTGTGAAGGCAGGGCGCGACGACACGCAGGCGTCAGAGGGACGACATTCTGTTCGGGTTCGATACGGGCGCCGTGCACCTTAATCAGCGCGCGGATTCTCTGCCCCGGCCCCACGCAGATCACATCCCGCGTTGCCGTCGGCTCGGCGACACCGACGCGACTGTGATAGTTCGGCACAGATAACGACAGCGGCACCTACATGCCGCAGCGAACCTCCGGGCGCCGCACCGGGCGGTGCAGCGTCCATCGCATTCACTTAGATCAGTCGAGCACACTTAATTCAAATCCTGGACAATGAGACCACCACATGTTGCGCATCCTTCTCTTAAGTCCAGCAATTGGCGTGCCATCAAAAGATAGCCCGCGAGTCTTGCTTGAGCATGAGCGAAAACTATCTCCTTCGCACCGCACCGACGAAATACTTGCGCGCAAGCGTTCGGTTCAGGACATAAGCGTCTAAAATCGAACACCGCTGGACACGACAACGCGAAAATATCGAGTGATGACGGTTTCCCTCAATTCGGTTACCCGCGCATGAGCTTGACCAGAGATCGCATCAATATTCAAAGAAGTGTGTATTGACCGAGCGAGGCGACTGGCAGACCAGTGCGCCCAAGCAGCATTCAATGGAAAATTCCGCCTCGCTCAAGAAACCGACCTTATCGCAAGTTCGAAGCCGGTTTCATCTGTCGGTTAGCCGTCATCTGAACACGTGCTCGTTCGACCATTTCCGGATGCGCTCTTCTGAGACTTCGAAATGCATCGTGTCGCGGAAGCCTACCCCGGAGTACCATCCCGCGGCATTGAGCAAGGGGATTAGGATCGCAATGAACCGCGGCACCGTCCTGCCGGTATTGGCGGGGGCTTCGAACCCGACGATCTTGAAATCAACTGCCGTTCCCCACGCGTGATTGGAAATTTTCGTGCTGACGGAGCCGTCGGTCGGCTTGCGCATACGCACGCTGAGCATGCCCTCGGTCGACAATACGCTCTCAAGGTCCGGCTCCGCGGCGAAAGCTTGCGCCAGAACCGTCTTCAGGTCGGCGATCGCCGGTTCTAAGCCCTGCAATCGGAAGAGCGGCGACATGCGTTCGATGACGAGGTTCCGCTTGACGAGGTCCGATGCCCGCTCGTTCTGGCCATGGGTCGTCAGCGGGAGGTGCGGAGCGCCGAGTAGCGAGATCATGGTCTCCTCTTTGGCGCTTGAAAGATGCTTATTGATAGGCAACAGGTCGGCTAGATCGACGCGCTGCGAATAGAACCGGGCGATCTCCGGGCGGCTACGACCGTCTTCCATGACGGTTGCACCCAAAGCCTTTATCACGCTCTCGGTTGCTGCGGTCATCGGCGCGTCAATGATCCCCTCCACGGTCAGCAACAACTCCTTGCTCGCAGATCGCACCTCGGCGGCATGATTGATGATCGGCCCCCAGTGCCCCGCCTCTTCCCGCAGTCCCAGGGCGGCGATCTCGACTGTCATCGCCGGACATTCCTTGCTGAGCTTCTGAAACGCAAAGCCGGGCGAGGTGGAGGGACCGAAATTCTCGAGGTCCTTTGCTCGTGGAGGCGGCGACATTTCTTCTTCAAAAGTCTCGCGTAATCCCTCTTCCGGATTGCTCTGATAGTGGTGAAAGATGTCAAGCAGCTCCGCACGCGCGGCGAGCAAATCGAAGCTTATCTGAAACAGACCCGCCTCGGCCGTGTCGGCACTTGTATTCTGTGCGCTACGATCTCGGCCCTCGCAGTAGCGCCCGCTGCTTTCACGCACGCCGAGGCCAAGCTGCAGCACGAATAGCCGCCGCAGCCGCTCCAGCGATGTCGCAGCGCCCATGCCAATTGTCTTAAACTGGTCATCGTACCACGTCAGCGCATCGCCCTTCAGATGCCCGCGGTGGTCACGAAAGGCCGGCTCCAGTGCGCGCGACATCCGGTCTGCAACCGGATCATGCGCCTGTAACCTGGCATACGCTGCCGCGTAGGCGACCGCCATCCCGGCCGTGTAACCGACGCAAGCCGGACCGCGGTTCTTCCAGTCGTATCGAGCGATCGCCGAGGCCTTTGCGGTTGCAATGATGCGAGGAGTGACGGCGGCTAACGCCGACGCAGTATCGAACTGTGGGGCGATGAGGTCGAGCGGTTGGGCTTCTCCGTTCAACGCCAGTAAGGTTGCCGGCACGACGGAAGGCTCTTCGCCAGCACTCAAGACGGCACCTAGCTTGGCCTGGAAATCAGCAGCCGCAATCAGTTCTTCCATGGCGGGCGACATCGCCGCGTTGCCCGCGAGATGCCACCAATTGAGGCCTGCAATTTCATCGTACCGCGTAAAGCGCGTTACGAACTCCTGAAGTTTATTTTCAGCATCCTGGCGCCCCCATTGCTGGTTTTCTCCCCAGTAGGCCTGGGCGGTGATGACGATCGGCTTACGGGTGATGTGGCGCCAAACGTCGAGGCACAGACTGGCGTATGCGGCGGCATCGTTGGTCTTGTAAGGTCCTTTTGCGCCCGGTTGCGATAACATCCTCTTGTTCGGATACCAGAACCAATAAACCTGTGGTGCGAAGGCATCGACAAATGGATCGGCCGCGCGCATCAGCTCGGGTTCATGGTAGGGCACGAAACCGTGCGTGGACAGGATCAGCGGCTTGCCACCGAGCGCAGCCCTCGTTGCCGTCAAAAACGTCTTGATGCCTTTCGCCGTCCATTCCGCCCCGTTTACGCCCTGCTCAATATCGGCGACGTACCCATCTGGGTCAAATTTGGCGATGGCATCTGCAGCGTTCTTGATGTCTTTATCGAGTTGGCCCTCGCCCTGACACCAGCCCCATACAAGGACTTTGATATCAGCTTTACGCAGGGCCCCAACCAGGCTGAGATTATCTTTAACCTCGAACAGACCATCCTTGCCGTGCCCTCTGATCCAGGCATGATTCATTTTCATCTTGAGAAGGGCGCTCGCTACACCATCCCAATTGCGATATTTCTTTGATGCTGCAGCGGGTTCGAAAATAAAAGCTCCGTGCCCATACATGACGGTCACCTATCAATTTTTAGATTTAAAGATTAGAAATCGGCCTCCACTGAGCTTTGAGTCACCACCGTTGTGGGCTGCGACTCCGGTCGTCTGAAATCACTTCAATTGATATTGTATCGCCTCGGCGCGCCGCTCTTCGGTCCATCGAACATGATCATGAGCTCTAGACCGGACTGGTCTTGTCCAAGAACGTGAAGCCCTTCTGCCTTCCAATCGGAAGGGATATCATCGATGATCGCGACAAGGCTGAATGAACTATTCTTTGGGTCTATTGCATGCAGCGCAAACGAAATGCCCTCGGCCTGGGCCGGTCCACTCAAGATAAGCAGCCGACCGTCTGCCAGAACTGCAAGATCCCTGATGCCACGCCCCTCAAGGAAATCGAGCTCGATCTCACGAACTTCTTTTCCAAGCGACATTGAGCGACCTGCATCGAAAAGCGCATCCAGATCCACTTCGACCAGATACGCTTTCATCCCGATCACCGGCGCTCGCAGTCCCGCGTAGAGCTTGCCGGCGACCACGGCGAGGCCTTCGACGTTAAGGCCGTTGCCCGTCATCAGATCCCGCGTGAAGAATGCCTTCGCATGAGGTGCGATCAGAAGCGCCTCCGACAAGCGATAGCTCGTGGCGACCTGGCCCTTCTCGATCGGCGCTTTCGGACCGGCGGCTGCCGCCTTCGCAACCATGTCGTCCGGAACTCGCGCCAATATGAAGGACGAGGCGCGGAATTTGTTGCTTTTGCGCGAGCATCCGTGTGACCCGACAACGTAGAAGTCATTTTGATAATGCGCGACGGCTTCGCCGTCCAAATCCTTGAACTTGTCGACCTTGTTCGAGCACTCGTGTATGTCCGGTTCTTTTCCCACAACGTCGGCGGGCGCGGCCTCCTTGTCGATGATCCGGATCTTGCCCGCACCCGTGAGCCTCGATCCCTCGATCGTCGCAGCTTGCGCCAGCCGTCCTTGATCATCGATCGTGAGGCAAACGTGCTTTTCGCCGACGGGTGGCAGGCAACTCACGCCGCTGATGTTGGTGGCTTCCTCTCCATCGTCGTCGGTCAGCGGCGCGATGACCTCCATCATTGTCGATTTGATTGACGCTGCGTGAGCGGCGTACGGCGCCGAGACAGCCAGAAAGGCCGACGCGAAGAGGTAAACGACTTCGCAAAGATTGGTTTGACGGGGCACAATCTACCTCCCCACAGTCTGAAATCGAAAACATCAAAAATGCTGTGTAACTATGGACGCAATCCTAAATCGAGTAAACGAGCCATTTCGCCTCACGTCTTGTTATCGCTGAAGGCGCTCGCGAGCTTTCCGTACCTTCTGCCTATGACAACGATCTTTTCCTGCGCAGGAATCACTTCGCAAACCGCGATCCAACCGAATTTTGTCGGCACAAGTAGAATCTCAGCAAAGGCCTAAATCAGCCGTCGAAAACGACGACGGCCCTCGCCAGAGAAAAAATACCCGCCGCCTCTCTCCTGCCGTGCCACGAGGCAAGGTCTGAGACAGCGGGCCTTCTCCGCGAAATGCTGGCACGGGCACCTCAGTCGACGCTAGCAAAGCCGTTAGCTATCCTTCGGCTTTGGCCTCTCGCGCCGTTTTCTTTCCACGAAATCGTGCGGGCTCTCGTCCTCCGGGGGCGTATCACCGCTCGTTCTGGTCTCGACTTGCTCGATCAAATCTCGCAGCTCGCGCTCCCGGTCCGCATGCTCTGCCTTTTTGCTGGGCTTTCGTGTCGTCCGCTTATTCATTGCTATCTCATGCTCGCATGACAATTCCAGCAAGCGGCACGCACAACATCACGCGGCTTTGGGGGCTCGCGGTGGGCGGCGAACCGCTTCGAGGGGACGTTCCTCACGTCGGCTGTCTCCCCTCCCAGATAGTCTCTCCAGAAGCTCCTCCCAAACTTGTGCTTGCGAGTTCGTTGCATGGTCGAGCTTTTCCGGACTGAGGTTCGACGCCATGGAGGCCGACTTTCGTCCGACGCCGATCGCCTCGTTAGTGAACCTGTCCGTCATTCTGTCTATGAACTCACGCGGCGTCATCCTGGCGTCCGTCGGCATACCCAAATCCTCGAATTCCGGTTCGTCCGTTTCAATTCTTCGCTCTTGGAAAAAATGGCTCGAAGTAGGGTCTTGCCAGGACAGATAACCGCCCTCAAGTACCTGCCTTGGCTCGGTTATCGCTCCAGTGAACGAATATCTCACGCCGCTCGACTGCACCGGATCGAAATAGTGCGGCGTGTAGAAGTCTGATACGAGTAGGTTATTGACCGTGTATCCGAACTGCGCTGCTTCGGAGGGATCGCAAGCCTCTAGGAGGAAGTTCACCCGCCCCTGATCCGGCATCGGAGAGTCGCCCGGAACGAACCGGCTCCCGAACGGATCGACCAGCATTTCGATCATTTCGTGGCTGCACGTTTGGCAGAGCACGTCGATATCGGGGTTTGCGCGCACGAGCGATAACGGCTGGCCGTTCTTGTCGGTGTGAAAGCCGCCAGCACCGGGAGGCACTCTGGCCCCTATGACGATCGGCCATGTCCCGACCGGGACCTGGCCCAACCGCTCGAAGGCGTCGACGGTCGCCGAAATCCCCCACACAGGACCAAGATCTCGCGTAGCCTGCTTTTGCAGGGCTGCTGATATCTGCATCACAGCGCGCGCGGGTACAATGTGGGATAAAGAAACCAGAGCTACCTGTCTAATCAATGCGGACATTGCAATCCTCCTTGCCAGTTTCCCAAGGAGCGCCCGGCACTCAGAATAGCTCACGCGGTTAGGTTGTCAAAGGTCTCTTACACGTCGAGCGTCAAAGATTCACTTTGCATGAAGCGCTACGAGACTTCGTTTGAAGTAAGCCCCTCAGTATGTCAGCCGGACTTACTCTTGGAGCTTAAAACACGGGCGCATCTGCTCTTCGTGAAGCTTCGAGGCCAAGGGTCGGAATTCAAAGCGTTCAGACTTAAGGACGGCTCTTCGAACAGGAGCATGAGAAGCTCTCATCCACCTACCGGACAGACGGGAGCCTCTGGCGCTTCACACGCAGCATCCTCGCGCAATGTCACTGCAGCGCGTCAGCCAAGCAGCGCGCAGTTTTTCGTCCTCATGTCCGATCTTTCCGCTCAAAAGCACCATCTGCTATCGGGCAGGTTCCTGGCGGGCACGATTATTCATGTCTTCCATGGCTAGGGGACCCGTCTTCAAGGCTGGGCTGGACCAATAATGCCTGGCCTTGATTACGTTATTGAACAGAACGATGGTCTCTTCGGCGCCGGCCCCAGTATCGCGATACTCGCAAAGTGAGCCGCGTCACCATTTTAGGCTCAGCAGACCAATATAGGCGAGGCAACGAGGCTGCACGCACCCGGTGCGATGCTGCCCGCCGGGCTAATTTCCGGCGGGCCTGCTGCAGCTTGAAGATCGCCGGCACCCCGACATAGCAGACTTTCTGGCGCCGCGGCTTAACGCGGACTGGAAGCCTGCTCATCGCGCACGCCCG
>NZ_JBBIAM010000052.1:0-61231 GCF_054185185.1 Bradyrhizobium sp. UFLA05-153 | reverse complement strand
ATGTGTATAAGAGACAGCGATACAATCTCGTCCTGCATGTCGAATAAATCGCCAATAGGTTTGTCAAAACGATCGGCCCAAAGATGCGTGCCCGTTTCCGTGTCTACCAACTGGACATTTACGCGCAGTCGACTGTCGCCACGCTGCACAGAGCCTTCTAGCGCGTAGCGGACATTCAATTCGTGACCGATCTGTTTAAGATCAACCGATTTGCCCTTGTAGGTAAAAGCGGTGTGTCGACCGATCACAAATGAGCGTGCGATGCGTGACAGGTCCGTAGTAAGGCTCTCCGTCACACCATCGACGAAGTAGTCTTGCTCGGGATCGCCACTGACGTTGGCGAAGGGCAGCACAACAATTGAAAGTCGAGGCGGCGAAGGCGGGCCCGGCCTGATGCCGTCAACCTGTGTTGTCGGGCTGCGTCCATCCAGGACCGCTGCATAGGCGCGGACCGGGCGGGTTATATTTTTGAGGTTCTGCTCACCCAGATCAACAAACTCAGCGCTGATCTTGCCTCGGATATGGTCGTAAGCAGAGGATGAGATGCAAATGCCTCCGGATTCTGCGATGCTTTCAAGCCGCGCCGCAATATTTACATCGTCGCCAAAAACGTCGTGCGGCTCGATGATCACGTCGCCAACATTGATGCCGACACGGAAAGCTATCCGCTTGTCTTCCGCATCGGCGGTCGTAAGTTCTCCGATGCGGGTTTGGAATTGGACAGCGGCGCGAACGGCCTCGACCGCGCTTGGAAACTCCGCCAAGAACCCGTCACCCGTATTCTTCACGATGCGACCGCCGTGTGCGGAGATTGCGGGTATGACACCGTCCGCGAGGAGCGTTGTCAGTTTGGCATGCGTGGCTTCTTCGTCATGATGCATTAGCCGCGAATAGCCCGCCACGTCAGCGGCCAATATCGCCGCCAACCGACGTTCAACTCGGATGGGCGGCTCTTGCACCATGGCATGCAATCCAACCCAGGGCTCACTCTACGGCGGATCAGAGGGGAGTGCCAAACTTGCCACTCGCGCAGCCATCATGCCGATCCGTAGGAAGAGGTCAAAAAAATAGTGGTCTCAAGTCGAAAGTTTTTCCCCGTCAAGATCAGAGTCCGGCGGCGGTCGTCCTGGCAATATCCTGTTCCGGGTGTCCAGCCGGGGCGCGGACGCAATTGCTTGCGGACGCGGCCGGCACAACAAAGCCGATCCCGCATGAGATCGCCAAGTTGACCTCAAGCCAGGTGGGGACGCACAGGGGCGGCTATTTCAGCTTCCAGCCGCTCTGGGACTGGATCACCGAAGCGGAGCCGGATCTGTTCAACTGACACCTGTTCCCTCCGCGCGTCGGTCCAGATGCGCGGCCAGCTCCGCGCACTGGGATGTCGGTCGCAGACCCTGTCGGGCGTCCGAGCGCGACGCCATCATACGACGCAATCATGGATGGCGCGGGCCGAGGGTCATCCTCGCGGAGTAGCGGCCGGAGCGTACTCCTCGGCGAGGAACTGACTGACGGCATCGAAGGCCTGCAGGCGGTTCTTTTCGAGGAGCACCATGTGCGTGCCTTCGCCGATTTCCACCCATCGCCGATACGGCGCCCGCTTGAGCGAGAGGAAGAAGTCCTGCGTTGAAGCCATGGTCACGTCCCGGTCCCATTCCGCGTGGACGAGGAGCACTGGGACGCGAATATCGCTCGCGTCATAGAACGCTTTGCCGGCAGCCCAGTAGTCGCGGATATCCTGGATGGGACCGTTCACCGCGCGCATCACGCGGGGGCGTTCGGCATTACCCTGCGCATCCGTTGCGAGTGAGGCCTCCGCCCAGCGCTCGAACCAGCCTTCCGGGACAAGGCTCTCACGCGCGGCCTCCGGCGCAGCCGCAAGCCAGCGCTCCCTGAAATCCAGCACAGGGACCTTGCGATAGGCGCCGAGGGCACCTCCAGAATCGATCGGAGCAGGGGTTTTCAGCAGCCACAGCGACGCAATCAGCGCGAGCTTCAGGACCTTGCCGTTGTTGCTAGCGGTGTAGGCACCGGCCACCGAGCCGCCCCAGGACATGGCGACGAGATTGAGGCGCGGGATGCCGCGGCGCTTGAGGATGTGCTCGACCGCACTGGTGAGGTCGCGCACGGCGACATCGGTGCGAACAAGGGGCTCGGAGTCCTGCGCCGGTGCGTTCATCTCCGGCGGCCGGGTCGATCCGCCATAACCGCGTACGTCGAGTGCGAAGACGTCGTAGCCCTGCACGGCGAGATGATCCATGAAGGAGCGGCCGCCAAGCGGCACATCGAAAAGGCTTGCCGACGAATAGGTCGCGCCATGCACCATCAGGATGGTGCGCTCGGCGGAGAAAGCCTTTTGCGCGGCGGCTCGCTTGTTGCGCAGGTGAAGCGAAATGCCGGCCGTGTCGCTCGGGATCATGAAGTCCTCGACCACGAGGTCGGGCGCGTATGCATGTGCAAGAACGTTCTGGTCCATGATTGCTCTCCTTTGATCAGAGGAATTGCCAGGCGAAGCGCCCGCCGGTGCGCTTGATGCGGCCGACGGAGGACTGCGCGAAGTGGGTGGTGAAGACGGTCGCGCCACTCTCGGCCGCGTCCTCCAGGACAAAGTTGCGCGAGCGAAGGGCCGCTTCGGGGAATTCGCAGAAGCAGGAATTGAGCAAGGGCTCATAGACCTGTAGCGGATGATGCATCACGTCGCCCGCGAACAGCCCTTGCTCGCCGCGCGAGACGAGACGGATGGAGGCGTGGTCGACGCTGTGGCCCGGCGTTGGGATGAAGGAAATCCCCTCCAGGACCTCACTGCCGTCTACCGCGATGAATCGCGCCAGGCCGGCCTCGATTACCGGTCGCACGCTGTCGTCATAGACGCGATCGGCCGGCTTGCGCAGCGCGGGACCCAAGGCAGGATCGGGACGGGCGGCTCCCGTGGGCTCCGCGCCTTTGGCAAGGCTCTCGCCATAGGCCTGCTCGATGCGGGAGAAGATGTAGGTCGCGTTGGGGAAGGTCGGCCTCCAGCGGCCATCGACGAGGCGCGTGTTCCAGCCGACGTGATCGGCGTGGACATGGGTGAGGAGCACATGGTCGACCTGTTCCGGCGCAACACCTGCCGCCGCCAGCCGCGCGAGGAAGGGCTCGTTGAGCCGATCGAGCGGTGGCATGTCGGGCCGGTTCTTGTCGTTGCCGGTCGCCGTGTCGATCAGGATCGTGTGCTGCGGCGTCCTGACCAGCCAGCTGTGGATGCTCTGAATGAACGTGCCGGTTGCGGGATCGAACGATCCGGCCTCAAGCCGTCCCTGATGGCGCTCCAGCGCTCGCGGGTCCCCGCCGGGATAGAGCGTGCCGAATTGAAAGGCCGCAAGGCTCAGCTCGTCGATCCGCGTGATGGCTGCGTCACCGATATGATACGTTTTCGTCTCCTTCGTCACTGAGGCCTCCTCTGGTCGGTCGGCGCCGGACGTGGCGTGATTGCCGACGTCCTGGACTTGCCGCCGTAGCCAATGAGCTACGCGCCGGGCCATATCGCCGGGAGGGCCGTGGGCCTGATAGGTCTCATCGATGCCGTTGATGGAGCGCCTTTCCGCGGAACGCGCCTTTTCAGACCCTCGTCAAGGCCTTACCTTGGCGGCTCGTCCGGTCACGATCTTCAGCCTCGAACGGAGCTGGCGCGATGCTGGATATGGAAAACGGTCGGGGACGGCCTGGCGACGACACCGATCTGACCGAGATCGATCTCGGTCTTCTGCTCGCCCTGGAGGCCCTCTTGCGCGAGCGCAACGTCACCCGCGCGGCGTCGCGGCTGAACATCGGCCAGCCGGCGCTGTCGGCCCGGCTGAACCGGCTGCGACAGATCTTCGCCGATCCGCTCTTCGTGCCTGCGGCGGCGGGCCGCGGCGTGGTGCCGACGACGAGAGCGAGCGAGTTGCAGACGGAGCTTGCGGAGGTGCTCGGCAAGCTGCGCCGCATGGTGGAGGGACCGGCTGTCTTCGACCCGGCGCGAGCCCAGCGCACCTTCGTCGTTGCCATTCACGAGAATCCGGCGGTGACGCTCGCGCCGGGTTTTGTTGCACGATTAACGGCGGTGGCTCCTCGCACGCGGCTCGCCCTTGTCCACCCCACGCCCGACATCGTCGATCGTCTCGAACGTGGCGAGATTGACATCCTCGTAACGGGGCCCGGCCGGACGAGCGGCGAGCTGATGCAGCGTCCGCTCTTCGAGGACAGCTTCCTGACTGCGCAGCGCAAAGACCATCCGCGCGGCACCGGCACGCTTGATCTCGACGCGTTTTGCGCGCTCGACCATCTGCTGATCTCCGCGGACGGCGGCGGCTTCTCAGGCCTCGTCGACGAGGCGCTTGCCGCGCGCGGCCGCTCCCGGCGTGTCGCCGTCTCGATTCAAACCTACGCGCTCGCTCCCGTGATCCTCGCGAACAGCGATTGCATCTGCACGCTGCCACGGCGGTTCCTGATGCGTTTCGCCCACGAACTCGACCTCATGCCACCGCCGCTCGATTTGCCACCCGCAAGCATCGTCGCGCTATGGCATCCGCGCAACCAGGAGGACGCAGGTCACGCCTGGTTGCGCGACCGCCTGTACCAGGCGGCGGCCGCAACTTGAGACTGATCTGTACTCGCCGGCATCGCGCCGCGCGACCAGCTTGCGGCAGTCCGCCTCTATCGGTTCTCCAAAAGGCCGTCCCCAGCCCTTGCTTATTCTTCAGCGCCAGGGATGCTTTCTTGTCCACAGTGTGAATTGCGACACAGCGCATCATTGGGAATCGCCGTACGCTTTGGGTGCGCCTTCATGGCGTCTTACTCTCCCTTAGCCTTGAGCCCGTCGCCAATGGCGGGCTTTCTTTAGTGCGGGTGTCCGATTGGAATGCATGGGGCTTGTAAAGCTCGCTTAGCAGGGGGGATAGAAAATGTCGGGCCTAAGCACGGATGTGCAATGACCCATTACCGTCTCCACATTCTGGATGAACGCGGCGACCTGGTCGGTGCGGTAGAGTTCGAATGCGCCAACGACGCAACGGCAAAACGGAAGGCCCAAACGGTGTCGGCTGGCACCCCGTGGGAGCTTTGGCGGCGCATTAACGGCGGTCTAGAGACTAAAACTGGAGCGGGCACACATAGCGCTAACGACTAACGAAGAGGCGATCTGATCTATTCGACACGATGATGACTTGCGGCCCAAGGCCGGCGGCTAGCGACCGCTGGACGCGCTCGGCCTGATCTTTCGTCAGATTGACCGCTGGAGCTAGATTAGCCCCGACTAATGCGGGGCCTTTACGTCGTCGATCGTAGACCATCCAGCCCTGAGAGGCCTGCCGCACCATAAATCTCGGCGCAGACGGTAGGTTATCGCTCATGTTCTTGCCCTTTTGTTCTTACCTTGCGCATGTGTGCGTGCGCCATGGAGCAACAAGAAATCAGGCTGCCGGGCTCGAGATGCCACGGGTCCCCGCAGCGATCTAATCTCCAACTGGGCACTGAAATCCCAGTTGGGTTTAATATGCAACGGTCATGCCACGGTCTTGTGACAGTGTCGGGAGTTGCGAAGGCCCGCCGGTTCACGCTGGCGGGCCTGATTTCCGTTCTTTCAGCTGAGGCTTACAGGTCAGAACCCACAGGCTGCATATTGGGTTCTGACCAGCCGAAAGTGTGAGCCAACTTGTACGAAGTCCACATCGAGACACTGATTGCCTCGTCGGAAGCCACCACGGAGACCGTCGCACCGAAGGTATTCAAGATTGATGCGCCAGCGGTGTTCGCTCGGTAGGTAGGTCGCGAAGTCGTGCTGGGCTTGAGGCGGCCCGTTGCAGATCTCTGCGATGTATTGGCGAACGTCGGCAGGCAAGACGTCTATGTGCTCGTGATTCCAAGGAGGGTCTGAATTAGAGCCACTTCCTTTGGCAAGCGCCGGGCAGGCGCTCAACGGCAAAATGCAAAGAGCCATTAACAGGGGTCTGACTGCCATCCGACCCTCCGGCTAAGGAAGCGGGTGATCTTATGGTGACAAACTGACGTGGGCCTTACGGAGCCGGGGGCTTCGGGGGTATCCGGATCCGAAAAAGGCCCGCCTTTTCTTTCGCATCCTCCGGCCAAAGCCTTCCATCATTGATATGCAGGTGCGCTTCAGCGACGATGAGGTCGAGCTACTTCGCGCCGTTCAGACGGTCATTCTCCGCTCTTCGGTTCGGACTTGTCGAGAAAATGCAAGGCAGTATTGATCTGCTCAAGCTGACCTTCGATTTTTTCTCGCTCGTCAACGGCGCTAGTCTTCCCAAGCTGATCAACAAGCGCCTGCTTCCGTGAAAGCAAATTCTTTATGACTGTTGTCACCATTCCCCGCTTTCATGAATGTAGTTGAAAAGGCCGCAGGCCTACCCCTTCCTGCGGCCATCCGGGAAAATTGACTGTCGATAAATTGCGACTTCCAGCCCCGGCTAACGAGGATGATTCCAGAAGTCGGCGGTGTCGTTGAGTCTGGAAAGTCTGTTCCCGGGCGGAACATCGTGAGTGTGGCGTCGACGCGACAGCGCAAAGCGGGAAGTCATTGGAACCGGGAAAGCTAGGGCGGCCAATATCCGCCTCGAGTCCAAAATAAAAGGACCCTTTAGCTCCGAGTGGGTCTCAAGATCGACTTAAGGATTTTCAGAGATACCAGCCAGCCGGGCAAGATTTGTTTGCGGGGGACTCGGGGTGGTCATCGAATTGAGACAACTGCTGTTGCGCGGAGCAATTAGCCTCACGGTATGCGTGTTGGTCGCGGCCTTCGTTGCTGGCTTGTTGTCAGTGCTGGCCGACTATCTCGGGCCGAGTGCACAAGCCACCGAGGCATGCAAGCCGAGCCATTGCGTACCGAAGGCTAAGGGCGGTGCTCCGAACCTAACCCCATCGAGATCGCGGACGACCCATTAGACCAGCTGACAGATCATAGCGGCCATGGAGCGCACTCAAATACCTGCACTGACTGCAATCGCGCAATCAAGTACGCATCGCGTCAATCACGTGGGCAACGAGAACCGCCACGCTTAAGGCAACGACAAGAGCGAAGATCCAGGCGAGCAAAACATCCACCTCCTCACGGGAGTGAACGCGCTCATTCCTGCACAGTCAAAAACATCCTCAAGGAACCGTCGTTTCCGCGTTCGGTTGAGGACTAGTGGCAACAAATGTGTCCGCTGTCGGCCTTATCGGCAGAATGCCAAAAAGAGAAGCATAGCGACCAGGCAGGCGGCGAGGGATAACAAATAAACGCCCACAGCTAACCCCCGACTCATCATGCAGAGATTAGATGGCATTTTTGGCTTTCAAATGCCTTTTGCCAGTTTTTCCCAGGGAATGAATGGCTGGGAACACCGCGTCCGCCTCAGCCAATCGCTTGTCCCTTCGGGCATTCAATGGAGTGGTAGTAGAGAGGGAACGGCCCCAGCGCGCGAGGCGAAGCTTTTTCGCAGCGCGAAGGCGGCGTTGTGTCCGCGAGCTTCGGCCAGGCCAAGCCATCTTGCGCTCACTCATCCCTCCATCTCCTCCAGCGCGCGCCGCAGGACCTCGACCAGATCGAGCGCCACCGGCGAGGGGCTGCGCTGGGCGGGAAAGACGGCGGAGAATTCGAAGTCGATGCGTGGCAGGAAGCGGCGCACGATGACGCCGCGGGTCGAGAACTCCTGCGCCGTGAAGGGATCGCAGATCGCAACTCCAAGTCCCGACGACACCATTCCGCACATGATCTCCGACAACGTGGTCTCGACGCGCAGCACGCGGCGGACGTCGTTGCGGTGGAAGACCTGGTCGACGAGATGCCGGCTCGCAGATCCCGCCGAGAGCGATATGAACGTCTCGCCCTCGAAATCGCGCGGCTCCAGCACTTCCTTTTCTGCGAGACGATGCCCGGCCGGCAGCACCGCGACGCGCGCCAGCGGCGGCAGCCGCAGACTTGGCAGGCCGGAATGGGCAATCGGCACCTCGGCAAAACCGATGTCGCACTGATTGTTCAGCACCCAGTCGACCACGATCGGCGAGATCACGCCGAAGAAGGCGAGGTTGAGGTTGGGCCGCTCTTTCAGGAAATGCCCGGCGAGCCGCGGCAGGTAACCGTTCGCGAGCGCCGGCAACGCGGCAATCCGCAATGAGCCGGTGCGGCGGCCGCGGATTTCCTCGGCGGCGGCAGTGATACGTTCGAGGCCGACGAAGGACCGCTCCACTTCGGTATAGAGCGCCGTTGCGGCTGCGGTCGGCACGAGCCCGGTGCCGCGCCGCTCGAACAGCTCCATCTTCAAGAGCGCCTGGAAGTCGCGGAGCAGCCGGCTGACCGCCGGCTGCGTCACGACCATCAACTTCGCCGCCTCGGTCACGCTGCCGGTCAGCATCATCGCGCGGAAGGCTTCCACCTGCCGCGAATTGATCCGCGCCATTCCGTATGCTCTTCATAACATTTCGGCATGCAGAGGGTGCCATTATTCATTGGACGATGGAAGTAGAGCTCTGCGATCTTTTTCATCAGCGCTGGAGACAGCCCGCTTTTTCGGCAGATCGGGGCCTAAAGCCTGCTGATTGCATCAAAACCCGTGAGCAGGGGCCGGAGCCCTGGTCGGAGCGGGATTTGCGCCGAGGGGAACGCGGGTGCGCTTCGGCCGTCTGATCGTCGACACGTCACCTCATCCCGGTATTGGAGATTGGTCCTTATGAAGACTCTCAGCCTTCTGACAGCGGTCAGCATCGCGGCGCTCGCCGCGGCTCCGTCGGTCGTCTCGGCACAGCAGAAGACGCTTTATGTCGCCGGCTATGGCGGCTCGTTCGAGAAGACGATCCGCGACGAGGTGATCCCGAATTTCGAGAAGGAGAACGGCGTCAAGGTCGAATACGTCGCCGGCAACTCGACCGATACACTGGCAAAACTCCAGGCGCAGAAGGGCAATCAGCAGATCGACGTCGCGATCGTCGACGACGGCCCGATGTATCAGGCGATCCAGCTCGGCTTCTGCGGCAAGCTCGACGGCTTGCCCGCCGACCTCTACGACGCAGCGCGCTTCAAGGACGATCGTGCTGTTGCGATCGGTCTGGTCGCGACGGGGTTGATGTACAACACCAAGGTGTTCGCCGAGAAAGGCTGGGCGCCGCCGACCTCGTGGAACGATCTGAAGGATCCGAAATACGCAAAGCAGCTCGTGATCCCGCCGATCAACAACACCTACGGCCTGGAGGCGCTGGTGATGCTCGCCAAGATGAACGGCGGCGGCGAGGCCAATGTCGATGTGGGTTTCAAGATCTTCAAGAACGACATCAATCCGAACGTGCTCGCCTATGAGCCGTCGCCGGGCAAGATGACCGAGCTGTTCCAGTCCGGCCAGGCCGTCATCGCGGTGTGGGGCACGGGGCGCGTGCAGAGCTTTGCCAACACCGGCTTCCCCGTCGACTTCGTCTATCCGAAGGAAGGCGCGGCGACCCTTCTGACCACCGCCTGTCCGATCGCCAAGTCCACTGCTTCGCCGCTCGCGGCGAGCTTCATCAAGATGCTGCTCGATCCAAAAATCCAGCTCGTGATGCTGAAGGATTATGGCTACGGTCCGGTGCTGAAATCGCTCGTCGTGCCGCCGGAGCTCGGCAAGATGGCGCCGATCGGCGAGCGTGCGGCAAAACTCTATAACCCCGACTGGACCGTCATCAACGAGAAGCGCGAGGAGTGGACCAAGCGGTGGAACCGCGAAGTCGAGCGCTAGAGCGATGGCCTTCCTCGAGCTCGATCGCGTCGGCAAGCAGTTCGGCTCGCAAACCGTCGTCGAGGATTTCAGCCTCGCGGTGGAGAGGGGCGAGTTCATCTCGTTCCTCGGTCCCTCCGGCTGCGGCAAGACCACGACGCTCCAGATGATCGCGGGATTCCTCGAGCCGTCGCGCGGCGCGATCCGGCTCGATGGGCGCGACCTGACCAAGGTGCATCCGGCAAAGCGCGGCCTCGGCATCGTGTTCCAGAGCTACGCGCTGTTTCCGCACATGACCGCTGCCGAAAACGTCGCCTTCGGTCTGGAGATGCGCGGCGTGAAGCGGGAAGACCGTGCCAAGCGCGTGAGCGCGGCACTCGTGATGGTCGGGCTTGCGGGTTTTGAGGAGCGTTATCCGCGGCGCATGTCGGGCGGCCAGCAGCAGCGCGTGGCGCTGGCGCGGGCGCTGGTAATCCAGCCGAGCGTCCTGCTGCTCGACGAGCCCTTGTCGAATCTCGATGCAAAGCTGCGCGAGGACATGCAGATCGAGCTGCGCCAGATCCAGCGCACCATCGGGACCACCACGATCCTCGTCACCCACGACCAGAACGAGGCGATGTCGCTGTCCGACCGCATCGTGGTGATGAGCCAGGGCAAGATCGAGCAGATCGGCACGCCGCAGCAGACCTATGAGCGGCCGGCTTCCGCCTTCGTCTCGCAGTTCCTCGGCAAAACCAACGATTTCGCCGCGACCATCGATCGGACGGCTCAGCCGGCCCGGCTGGTCGCGGGCTCCTGGCACGCGCCCGCGCCGGCGGGCGTGAGCGGTGCGGTGACGATCAGCCTCCGCCCGGAGCGGATCAGCTTCGCCGACGCTGGGCTTGCCGCGAAAATCATTACGCGAATTTTCCAGGGCAATCACTGGTTGTTCCAGTGCGAGACCGAATGCGGGCCGGCGATCGTGATCCGGCAGAATGACGGCACGCCGCAGCCGGCTGAAGGCGAGGCGGTCCGTCTCGCCTGGCGCGTGGAGGACATGAGCCTGCGCACGAGCGGAGGCGCCGCATGACCGCCGCCACCGACGCCTCGACGCAAGCCGCGTCCTCCGAGGCGCGCGCGCCCTGGGCGCTGACTCTGCCTGCGCTGATGCTGTTCGTCGGCGTGCTGGTGATCCCGCTTCTCATGACCGTGATGCTCTCGTTCCACGACTGGGGCCAGTACAAGGGCATCGAGCCGGTCTTCATCCTCAAGAACTGGCAGGAGATCGCGAGCGATCCCTACTACGCCGAGATGTTCTGGCGGACCTTCCGAATAGCGCTCCTTGCGACCTTGATTACCGCTGTGCTCGGTGCGCCCGAGGCCTACATCCTCAACCGCATGAGCGGACGCTGGAAGGGCATCTTCCTGCTCCTGATTTTAGGCCCGCTCCTGATCTCGGTGGTGGCGCGCACGCTCGGCTGGGCGCTGCTGTTCGGCGGCAACAACGGTCTCGTCAACAAGCTGTTCATGTCGCTCGGCCTGATCCGCGCGCCCTTGCCCTTCATGTTCACCGAGACCGGCATGGTCGTTGCGCTCGCGCATGTGATGATGCCGTTCATGGTGTTGTCGGTCTGGGCCGCGCTGCAGCGTGTCGATCCGCAGATCGAGAATGCCGCGATGTCGCTTGGCGCCGGCGCCTTCACCATCATTCGCCGCATCATCCTGCCGCAGATCATACCCGGAGTGCTCTCGGGCGCGATCATCGTGTTCTCGCTGTCGGCGAGCGCGTTTGCGACTCCGGCGATCATCGGCGGCCGCAGGCTCAAGGTCGCGGCGACGCTCGCCTATGACGAGTTTCTCAACACGCTGAACTGGCCGCTGGGTGCAGCCGTCGCGGTGCTGCTGCTGCTCGCGCTGGTGCTGATCGTCGTCGGCAGCAACGCGCTGATCGAGCGCCGCTATGCCGAGGTGTTCCGATGAGGACGAACGGCCCGCTCGCGCTCATTTTCCACGCGCTCTTCGTCGTCTTCATGCTGGCGCCGATCGTGGTGGTCTGCCTCGTTGCCTTCACGCCCGAGGGTTTTCTCTCGCTGCCGGTCAACGGCTTCTCGCTGCGCTGGTTCAGGACGATCGCGAGCTATCCGGAATTCGTGCACGCGTTTTGGGTCAGCCTCGGGCTCGGAATGGTGTCCTCCTTCGTCGCATTGCTGTTTGCCGTGCCGGCGGCGCTTGCGATTGCGCGCTACAGATTTCCAGGCCGCGATGCGCTGGCAGCGCTGTTCCTGTCGCCGCTGATGATCCCGCATGTCGTGCTCGGCATCGCCTTCCTGCGCTTTTTCACCTCACTCGGGCTCGGCGGCACGTTTGCGGCGCTGCTGATCGCCCATGTCATCGTCGTGTTTCCCTTTGCGCTGCGCCTGACGCTGGCGGCTGCGACCGGCATGGACCGGTCGGTCGAGATGGCCGCGGTCTCGCTCGGTGCCGGCGGCTTCACGCTGTTTCGTCGCGTGACCCTGCCGCTGATCCTGCCCGGTGTGATCAGCGGCTGGGCGCTTGCCTTCATCCAGTCCTTCGACGATTTGACGATGACCGTCTTCCTGGCCGCACCCGGCACCGAAACGTTGCCGGTCAGGATGTTCCTCTATATCCAGGACAACATCGACCCGCTCGTGACATCCGTCTCGGCGAGCGTCATCGCAATCACCATGACTGCCCTCATCCTGCTCGACCGCTTCTACGGGCTCGACCGCGTGCTCGCAGGCAAGAGCGATCCCGGGCGATAGGAGAACGCATGCACAGGGACTATGACGTCGCCGTCGTCGGCGGCGGATTGCTCGGCTCCGCCATTGCCTGGGGGCTCGGACGGCTCGGCAAGAGCGTCGTCGTGCTCGACGAGGGCGACATCGCCAAGCGCGCCTCGCGCGCGAACTTTGCGCTGGTGTGGGTGCAGAGCAAGGGGCTCGGCATGCCGGCCTACACGGGCTGGACGGTGCGGGCATCGCAGGCCTGGCCAAGCCTCGCCGCCGAACTGAAGGACCAGACCGGCCTCGACGTCTGCCTCCAGCAGAACGGCGGCTTTCACCTCACGCTCGGCGAGGACGAGTACGAGCAGCGCACCCAGCTCGTCACGCGCATGCATAACCAGGTTGGCGCGGCCGACTACAGGATGGAGATGCTGAGTGCATCCGAGGTGAAGAAGATGCTGCCGCTGATCGGCCCGGAGGTGTCCGGCGGCAGCTTCTGTCCGTTCGACGGCCACGTCAATTCGCTGCGCACTTTTCGCGCGTTTCATACCGGCTTCAAGGCATTCGGCGTCGACTATTTCCCGGAGCGGCCGGTCTCGGCGATCACGAAGAGCGGCGGCGAATTCAGCCTGACGACGCCGCAGGGCGAAATCCGTGCCCACAAGATCGTGCTTGCCGCAGGCAATGCCAACCAGACGCTCGCGCCGATGGTCGGCCTCTTTGCGCCCATGGGGCCGACCCGTGGCCAGATCGTGGTGACTGAACGCACCATGCCATTCCTGCCGCATCCGCTGACCACGATCCGCCAGACCGACGAGGGCACGGTGATGATCGGCGACAGCAAGGAGGACGAGCTCGACGATCGCGCGCTGAAGCATTCGATCAGCGCCGTGATGGCGGATCGCGCGCAGCGCATGTTTCCGCATCTGGCGCGGCTCAACGTGGTCAGGAGCTGGGCCGGCATCCGCGTCATGCCGCAGGACGGCTTTCCGATCTATGACCAGTCGGAGACGCATCCCGGCGCCTTCGTCGCCTGCTGCCATTCCGGCGTGACGCTCGCCTCCAATCACGCCTTCGAGATTGCGCGCATGGTCACTGCCGGCGCGCTCGAGCCGGAGCTGGTCGGCGCGTTCTCGGCGCGCCGCTTCGGCGGCGAGGGCGCAGCGAACAACAGCGGCTACTAGCGACACCAGAGAAGGGGCCAAGAGGCATCCAATGTTCAGACGATCCGACCAGGACAGGCGTCCATCGTTGCAGATCTTCGTCGATGGCGTTGCCGTCGAGGCGCGCGAAGGCGACACCGTATCCGCTGCGCTGCTTGCCTCGGGGCGCGACGTGCGACGCGAGACCGCGGTGAGCGGCGCGCCGCGGCTGCCCTATTGCATGATGGGTGTGTGCTTCGACTGCCTCGTCACCATCGATGGTGTCGGCAATCGCCAGGGCTGCCTGGTGCCGGTTGCTGCGGGCATGCAGATCGAAATCCAGAAAGGCAAGAGGGAGATCGGCCGATGAACGCGGCTCCTCAGCGTGACGCCTACGACGTCGTCGTGATCGGGGCCGGGCCCGCGGGTCTTGCCGCAACGGCCACCGCGTCAGCAGCCGGCCTGTCGACCCTGCTGCTCGACGAGAACCCGGGCCCCGGCGGCCAGGTCTGGCGCGCGATCGCATCGACGCCCGTGACGGCGCGCGACCAGCTCGGCGCCGACTATTGGGCGGGCGCCGAGCTCGTCGGCGAGGTGCGCTCGAGCAAGGCCGAGATCATCCATCGCGCGACCGTCTGGAGTCTCGATCGTCATCTCGAGATCGGGATTTCCGTCGGCGGGGCATCCGCGTTCGTCAAGGCGCGGCGCGTGATCCTTGCGACCGGCGCGCTGGAGCGGCCGTTCCCGATTCCCGGCTGGACGCTGCCGGGCGTGATGACCGCGGGCGCCGCGCAGACCATGCTGAAATCATCGGCGCTGGTGCCTGACAGCCGCACGGTGATTGCCGGCCAGGGACCTCTGCTGTGGCTGCTCGCGGCGCAGATCCTGCGCCTCGGCGGCCGGATCGATCGCATTCTCGATACGACCGAACGCAAAAACTATCTTGCCGCACTGCCTCATGCCTTCGCCTTCGTGACGTCGGCTTACTTTACGAAGGGCCTTGCGATGATGCGCGAGGTAAAGGCCAAGGTGGAGGTGACGACCGGCGTCACCGAGCTTGCTGCGGCCGGCGAGGGGCGGCTCGCCAGCGTGAGCTATGTCGCGGGCAACCATCGCGAGACGATCCCTGCCGACCTTCTTCTCTTGCATCAGGGCGTCGTGCCCAACGTCAATCTCGCGATGGCGGCCGGCGTCGAGCATCGCTGGGATGACCTGCAACTCTGCTGGTCGCCGGTACTCGATGGCAATGGCGGCACGTCGGTTGAAGGAATTGCCATCGCAGGTGACGGCGCCGGCATCGGTGGCGCGAACGCCGCGGTGGTGCGCGGCCGCATCGCCGCGCGAGCCGCGGTCGAGGCGCTTGCGCCCGCGGCTGCCGCGAAGCTCTCGCCGATGGCGGCGCTGCATGCCGACCTCGCCAAGGCGGAGCGCGGCCGAGCCTTCCTCGATACGCTGTTCCGCCCTGCGCGCCAGTTTCGCATTCCCGCAGGCGACACCATCGTCTGCCGCTGCGAGGAGGTGACGGCCAGGGACATCGTCGATGCCGTTGCGATCGGCGCGACGGGGCCGAACCAGCTCAAGGCCTATCGCCGCACCGGCATGGGCCCGTGCCAGGGGCGTCTGTGCGGCCTCACCGTCACCGAGCTGATGGCCGAGGCGCGCGGCAAGACGGCGCAGGAGATCGGCTACTACCGGCTGCGCGCACCGGTGAAGCCGATCACGCTTGCCGAGCTCGCGGCGATGCCGAAGACGGAAGATGACATCAAGGCGGTGGTGAGGGGATGACCAAGCTTGCGGATGCCATCATCGTGGGTGGTGGCATCCACGGATGCTCGACGGCGCTGCACCTGACGCTCGCTGGCATGAAGCCGGTGCTGATCGAGAAGGACTACGCTGGCCGCCACGCCTCCGGCGTCAATGCCGGCGGCGTGCGCCAGCTCGCGCGGCACGTCGCCGAAATCCCGCTCTCGATCCGCTCGATGGGAATCTGGGAGCGGATAAACGAGCTGCTCGACGATGATTGCAGCTTTGAGAGTCACGGCCAGGTTCTGGTCGCGGAGAACGAGACCGAGCTTGCGGCATGCCGCGCGCGCGTCGCCGAGCTGAACGCGCTCGGCTTCACCCATGAGGAGCTGATCGACGGAACCGAGCTGCGGCGGCTGGTGCCCGCGGTCGCCGACACCTGTCCCGGCGGCGTGGTCTCGCGCCGTGACGGCGCGGCCAATCCGGCGCAGACGACGACGGCGTTCCGACGCAAGGCGGAGCAGCTCGGCGCCACCGTGCGCGAGGGCGTGGCCGCAAGCAATGTCCGCCGCGAGGATGGGCTCTGGCGCGTCGATGTCGGCAGTGAGACCTATGCCGCACCCGTGCTGGTCAACGCCGCCGGCGCCTGGGCAGGGCGCATCGCCGCCGCGCTCGGCGAGCCGGTGCCGGTCGAGACCGTGGCGCCGATGCTGATGATCACCTCGCGCGTGCCGCATTTCATCGACCCCGTGGTGATCCTGCGTGGCCGCAAGCTGTCCTTCAAGCAGTTCAAGAACGGCACCGTGTTGATCGGCGGCGGCCATCTGGCGACGCCGGACCAGGACCGCAACGAGACGGTGCTGGACTGGCCGAGCCTCGCCATCAGCGCCCGTACCGTGTTCGAGCTGTTTCCGGTGATGCGCGATGCCACCATCATGCGCGCCTGGGCCGGCATCGAGGCGAAGACAAAGGACGATCTGCCCGTGCTGGGCCCGAGCGCGCACCACGCCGGGCTCTACCATCAGTTCGGCTTCTCGCTGCACGGCTTCCAGCTCGGCCCCGGCGCGGGCGCCGTCATGGCGGAGCTGATCGTGAACGGCGGCACCCAGACGCGGATCGGCGATCTCAGCATCGACCGCTTTCGTCCATCCAATTCCTGAGCAACACAAGAAGAGGACTTCATGACCATCACCCGCAGCATCCGCACGCCGATCATGCACCGCACCGTCGAGGCCCTTGGTTTCGTCTTCGTCGGCGGCACGATCGCAGACGACACCAGCGTGTCGATGGGCGAGCAAACCCGCAACATCCTCGGCAAGATCGCCGGCTATCTGAAGGAAGCGGGCAGCGATGCCTCGCGCATCGTCAGCGCCTCGATCTTCGTGACCGACCTGTCGAAGAAGAAGGAGATGGACGCGGTCTGGACCGAGTTCTTCGGCGACAATCTGCCGGCGCGCGCGACCGTCGGCGTCGCCGATCTCGGTGGCAGCGCCCTGATCGAGGTCGTTGTCACCGCGCTCAAGGGCTGAGACTAAACCTCAGCCCATCATCTCCTTGACCATCGGGATCACCTTGCTGCCATAGAGTTCGATGCTGCGCATCAGCTTCTCATGGGGCAGGGGCCCGGCGGAATATTTGAGCTGGAAGCGCGAGATGCCGAGCGCCTTCGCGGTCGCGGCGATCTTGCGCGCGACCGTCTCGGGCGAGCCGACATAGAGCGAGCCGTGGTCGGCCTCCTGCACGAACTCGTCGCGGCCCATCGGCGGCCAGCCGCGCTCCTTGCCGATGCGGTCGCGCATGGTCTTGTAGTCGGCCCAGAGCTCCTCGCGCGCCAGCGCGTCGGTCTCGGCGACATAGCCGGGCGAGTGCACGCCGATCGGCTTCACCGCGCGGCCGAATTCCTTGTAGGCGCGGTGATAGAGCTCGACATAGGGTGCAAAGCGCTTGGGATCGCCGCCGATGATAGCGAGCATCAAGGGCAGATCGTAATGCGCGGCGCGCACCACCGATTCCGGGCTGCCGCCGACGCCGATCCAGGTCTTGAGCTGGCCGTGCTCGACCGGCGGATAGACGAGCTGGTTCTTCAGCGGCGGACGCAGCTTGCCATCCCAGGTCACCGGCTTCTGGGACAGAAGTGCGGCGAACAGGTCGAGTTTTTCCTCGAACAGTTCCTCGTAACGGCGCAGGTCGAAGCCGAACAGCGGGAAAGATTCCGTGAACGAGCCGCGCCCCAGGATCACCTCGGCGCGTCCGTTCGAGAGCGCATCCAGCGTCGCAAACCGCTGAAACACACGGATGGGGTCGTCCGAGGAGAGCACCGTCACGGCAGAGCCGAGATGGATGCGTTTGGTGCGGGCCGCGATCGCGGCGAGCACGATTTCCGGCGAGGAGATCGCAAAATCAGCCCGATGATGCTCGCCAAGGCCGATGAAGTCGATGCCGAGCTCATCCGCCAGCACCGCTTCCTCGACGACGTTGCGGATCACCTGCGCATGCGGCAGCGGCGTGCCGGAGGCGTCCTTGGTGACGTCGCCAAAGGTATCCAGTCCGAATTCGAGCGGTGCGGTCATTGATCAGGTACTCTGGGGAAGGCATCACTGATTTAGACGGTGGTCCGCGCTTCACAAGCTGCCTTTGGGAAAAGCTCGGTTTCCATTCTTGCATCCGAACGGCCGCCGAGGCTTTGCCTCACTCCGACTTCGCGAACATCCCGACCAGGGTCTCGCGCAGCCAGCGCTGCGCGGGCACGGTGTCGTTGCGCTGGTGCCAGAACAGGCTGACGATGCGCGGCGGCGCCTGGAGCGGAAGCGGTACGGCGTGCAGGAACGGCGCGTGCCGCGACTGTGAGCGCAGATCGCTCGGCAGCACGGCGATCAGGTTGGATTGGCGCACGATCTCGTAGGCGGCGCTGTAGTGATTGACGGTCGCAACCAGGTTGCGCGACAGGCCACGCGAGGCGAGGAAGAAATCGTAGGACGGCAGGGTCTTGCCGGCCAAACTCACATCGACATGCCCCGCGTTCAGGAAAGTGCGGGTGCTCAGCCGCTTCATGGCCGCAAGCGGATGACCGCGCCGCATGAAGCAGGCGTAGTCGACGGTCCACAGCGAGCGCGAGCGAATGGCGGCCGGCTGCTGCGCTTCGTTGACGTAGACGCTCAGCACGCAATCGACCCGGTTGTCCTCGAGTTGATCGGCGATCTCCAGGACGGTGTTGGGGACGGTGTGGACGCGCGCCTTGGGCGCGACCTCGCCGAGATGGTTCAAGAGGTTCGGCATGACGAGGGACGCGACGTAGTCCGACATCGACAGGGTGAACTCGGTCTGCGCGCGGCGCGGATCGAACACCTGCTCGTCGAGCGCGCCGCGCACGCTTTCCAGGGCTTCGCCGATCGGCTCCCACAGCACCACCGCGCGCTGGGTGGGACGGATGCCAGTGCCTGACCTCACGAACAGGGGATCGCCAAGTGCATCGCGCAGGCGCGCAAGCGCATTGCTCACCGCCGGCTGCGTCATCGTCAGCGCGTTCGCGGCGCGCGTGACGCTGCCCTCGGTCATCAAGGCCTCGAAGACTTTCAGGAGGTTGAGGTCGAGCGCGCGAAACGACACGGGAATACATTCACAATGGTGATATATGAGATCATGATTATAAATTATGACGATAATATCTCTTTGTCTATGATTTCTCCCACGGGATAGGCGGAGCGCCGGGCCGCCCGACAGAGGGGGACTTTCATGTCAATGATATCGGCACGCATCGAGCGCCTTCCGTTCGCGCGCTTCCACACGCATCTCCTGCTGATGGGCGGGCTCGGCTACATGTTCGACGCGATGGACGCAGCCGTGCTGGCCTTCATCCTGCCGGTGCTGCGCACGGCCTGGAATCTGTCGAGCGTCGAGATCGGCGTGCTCGGCAGCAGCACCTATATCGGCTTCCTGTTCGGTGCCCTCTGTGCCGGCACGCTGGGCGACCTGATCGGCCGCCGCGCCGTGATGATGTCGGCGTTGGCGCTCTACTGTGCCGCATCGCTCGTCAGTGCGGCGGTGGATAGCTGGCCGTCCTTCTTCGCCGCCCGCATCGTTGCGGGCATGGGCACCGGTGCGGAGAGCGCGATCATCGCGCCTTACCTCGCCGAGTTCGTGGCGCGGCGCTTTCGCGGCAGCTTTACCGGCTCGCTGGCCGGCTTCTTCTCCTTCGGCTTCGTGGCGGCAGCCTTGCTCGGCTACTTCATCGTTCCGTCCTACGACAATGGCTGGCGCATCGTGCTTGTCATTACGGCCCTGCCGGTCGTCATGCTCTTGTGGTGGCGCCGGGCGCTGCCGGAATCGCCGCGCTGGCTCGAAAGCCAGGGCTGGGAGAAGGAAGCCGAAGCTGTCCTCGACAGGATCGAGGCTAGTTTCGTGCGCGAGGGCTACGTCCTGCCGCAGCCGGTGGTCGAAGCCGCCGCACCCGCGACAACGACGGGGACGCTGCTCGCCAATTTCGCAGCTCTGCTCGCAGGTCGCCAGGCGCGCATCACCATCATGACCTGGATCATGTGGCTCGCGATCACTTTCAGCTATTACTCATTCTTCGTCTGGATTCCGGGCCTCCTGGTCCAGAACGGCATGAGCATCACCAAGAGCTTCTCCTACTCGCTGGCGATCTATTGCGCGCAGGTGCCCGGCTATTTCAGCGCCGCCTGGTTCAACGAGCGGATCGGCCGACAGGCGACGATCGCGTCTTACATGCTGCTTGGCGGCGCCAGCGCGCTCGGGCTCGCCTTCGCGCAGAGCGAGCAGCAGATCATGCTCGCCGGCATCTTCCTGTCCTTCTTCATGAACGGAACCTATGCCGGCGTCTATGCCTATACGGCCGAGGTGTTCCCGACGCCGGTCAGGACCACGGGCGCCGGGCTTGCCTCCGCGATCGGCCGCATCGGCGCGATCATCTCGCCGATTCTGGTCGGCTATCTCTATCCCAATTTCGGTTTCGCTGGCGTGTTCGGCATCACCACCATCGTGCTGCTGATCGGTGCCGTCACGGTCGTGCTGATGGGCGTGCCGACGCGCGGCCGTTCGCTGGAAGACATTGCGACGGGTGAAGTCGCATGACGCGGACCAAACGCCGTGCCGATCCGCTGCTCTGCACTGTCGCGGCTGCGCAGGGCAGGGCGGATCAGCCGGATGCACTGTTCGCGGCGTTGGACGGAGCCCTGAAGTCGGCGATCGGGCACAAGCTGTTCACGATCCTGACCTATGACGACACCGGGGAAGCGGCGCGGGTTTATTCCAATCTGCCGGGCCCATACCCCACGGGCGGACGCAAGCGCCTCGCGCCGGGGCCGTGGACTGAGGCGGTGCTCGACCGCGGCGAGGCCTATATCGGCCGCACCCAGGACGATCTGCGCACCGTGTTCTCCGACCATGAGCTGATTGCTTCGCTCGGCTGCGCGAGCGTGCTCAACATGCCCGTGCGCTGGCGCGGGCGCACGCTCGGCTCGCTCAACCTGCTGCACAAGGCGTGCTGGTACGGCGAGGACGACGTGGACGCCTGTCTCCCGTTTGCCCAGCTCGCATTGCCCGCGTTGCTCACACCGTCCTGACCAGACAGGAAACCGACATGTTCAGCATCCTCCTCAAGAACGCCGCTCTGCTCGATCCGCTCAAGCCGGACTTGCTGGAGGGGTATCACGTGCTGGTCGAGGACAGCCTGATCAAGGAGGTCTCGGACCGGCCGCTATCGGCCTCCGCGGACCGGACCATCGATCTGAAGGGCAAGACGCTGATGCCCGGCCTGATCGACCTGCACGTGCACGCGATCGCCGTCGAGCTCAATCTGGCGCAGCAGGTCCACATGCCGAACGTGCTGGTGACGCTGCGCTCGACGCTGCTGCTGCGCGGCATGCTGCGGCGGGGCTTTACGACGGTCCGCGATGCCGGCGGCGCCGGCCACGCGCTGAAGCAGGCGATCGAGACTGGGCTAACCGACGGACCGCGTCTGTTCGTCTCCGGCCGCGCCCTCAGCCAGACCGGCGGGCACGGGGACATGCGGGCGCGCTCGGATTATCTCGCCAGTGACGCACCCTGTCCCTGCTGCGTGCGCGTCGGCGCGCTGGCACGTGTCGCCGATAGTGTCGACGGCGTGCGCAAGGCGGCGCGCGAGGAGCTCCAGATGGGTGCCGACCAGATCAAGATCATGGCGTCCGGCGGCGTGGCCTCGCCGACCGATCCGGTCGGCGCCTTCGGCTATTCCGAGGACGAGATCCGCGCCATCGTCGAGGAGGCGCGGGGGAGGCAGACCTATGTGCTCGCCCACGCCTATACTTCCGCGGCAATCGAGCGGGCCGTTCGTTGCGGTGTGCGCACCATCGAGCACGGCAATCTCGTGGATGAGCCAACCGCGCGACTGATGGCCGAGAAGGGCGCCTATGTCGTTCCGACGCTCGTCACCTACGAGGCGCTGGCGAATGAGGGGGCGCAGTATGGCCTCCCGGCCGAGAGCGTCGCCAAGATCGCCGACGTGCGCGATGCCGGTCTGCGTTCGCTCGAGATCTATCGCAAGGCCGGTGTGAAGATGGGCTTTGGCAGCGATCTGCTTGGACCGTCGCAGCGCCTCCAGAGCGACGAATTCCGCATCCGAGCCGAAATTCTCGGCCCGCGCGAGGTGATCGCCAGCGCGACCGTGATCGGCGCCGAGGTGCTCGGCATGGAGGGCAGGCTCGGCCGGGTCACGCCTGGGGCTTTCGCGGACCTCCTGGTGGTCGAGGGCAATCCCTTGCGCGATGTCGCCTGCCTGCTCGGCCAGGGCGAGCACATTCCGCTGGTGATGAAGGCGGGCAAGATTCAGGTCGACAGGCTGGGTGCGTAGCTGCGGCCAGCGCCGCTGTCGCTCGCATCAAGGCACGAATTTTTCCGCCATTGCCTCGGGGGCGCGCGCCTGGAGAACGCGGCGCTTCAACTGCTTGAGCTCCTTGATTTCGGCGACGATGGCCTCGACCGCGCGTTTCTGTTGCTGGCGCAGGGTGCGCTGGTCCTTGACGGGTAGGGGCCTCTTGCCCTTCGACGTCTGGATCACCTCGCGTGCGAGCTTCCGCAGCGTGTCGAGCTCCGCCTTGATCGCGTTCTTTCCTGCTATCGTCATCTCCATGCTCCCTTGGAATTCGTGAGGCGTCGTGCGCGCGGCCGGCGCTAGCGCCACATGCCCCGCATCCTGGCTCCGATATCGATCTTCGGCCCCTGCGCCGCGGTCCGCGCCGTGCCGGCTTGCGCCTTCGGCCAGGTCGTCCGCTCGAACAGCGGCACCAGTGCTTCCGGAATGAAGCGGGTGCGCGAGGCGTAGACGTGGCGATCGCCCGAGGCGGCCTGACCGTGGGTGAAGAAACGCTGCGGCACGATCAAATGCAAGTCGTCCTTGGCACGGGTCATCGCGACGTAGAGCAGGCGGCGCTCCTCCTCCAGCTCGGCACTGGTGCCGGCGCCGAGATCGGACGGCATGCAGCCGTCGACGACGTTGAGGAGGTACACCGACTTCCACTCCTGGCCCTTGGCGGAGTGGATGGTGGAGAGGATCAGATAGTCCTCGTCGAGCAGGGGAACGCCGGCCTGGTCGGACGTCGCATCCGGCGGATCGAGCGTGAGCTCGGTGAGGAATTTTTCGCGCGAGACATAGCCGCTCGCGATCTGCTCGAGCTGCATCAGATCGGCGCGGCGCGTCTCGGCGTCTTCATGGATGCGGTCGAGATGCGGCTCGTACCAGAGGCGCGCGCGCTCGAGATCGGCCGGCCATTCGGAATAGCTGAGATTCTCGACCGTGCGGATGAAGGCGGCCCAGTCGTCGCCGGTGCGCGGCGGTGCCGGAAGCTTGCAGAGCCCGGCAAGCGGCGAGGGGCTCTCTGCCATGTGGTCGAGCACCCGCTGCGCGGTTGCAGGTCCGACACCCGGCAGCAGATGCAGGATGCGAAAGCCAGCGACGCGGTCGCGCGGGTTCTCGATGAAGCGCAGCAGCGCCAGCATGTCCTTGACATGCGCGGCGTCGAGGAATTTCAGACCACCGAACTTGACAAAGGGGATGTTGCGGCGGGTCAACTCGATTTCCAGCGGGCCCGAGTGTGAGGAGGTGCGGAACAGCACCGCCTGGTGCTTGAGCAGCGAGCCCTGCTCGCGATTGGCCAGGACCTGCTCGACGATGTAGCGCGCCTGTTCGGCCTCGTCGCGCACGGCTACCAGCTGCGGCTTGTGCGAGGAGGTGCGGTCGGTCCAGAGATTCTTAGTGAAGCGCTCGCGTGCGAGGCCGATCACGCCATTGGCGGCCGCCAGCACTGCTTGCGTCGAGCGGTAGTTGCGGTCGAGCGTAATGATCTCGGCCCGCGGCGAAAAGCTTTGCGGGAACTCGAGGATGTTGCGCACGGTGGCGGCGCGGAACGAATAGATCGACTGCGCATCGTCGCCGACCACGGTGAGGCCGCGGCCCTCCGGCTTCAGCGCCAGCAGGATGGTGGATTGCAACCGGTTGGTGTCCTGATATTCGTCGACCAGCACGTGATCGAAGCGGCCGCCGATCTCCCCGGCGATGCCCGCGTCGCTCATCATCTGCGCCCAGTAGAGCAGGAGGTCGTCATAGTCGAGCACGTGCTGCGCCTGCTTGGCCTCGACGTAGGCCGCAAACAGCCGCTTCAGCTCCGAAGCCCAGCCCGCGCACCACGGATAATGCTGGCCGAGCACCTTCTCGATCTCCATCTCCGCGTTCACACAGCGGGAGTAGATCGACAGGCAGGTACCCTTGGCTGGAAAGCGGCTTTCGGTCCGCGACAATCCGCAGTCGTGCCGCACGAGGTTCATCAGGTCGGCGGAATCCTCGCGGTCGTGGATGGTGAAGGCGGGATCGACGCCGATCCGCTCGGCATATTCGCGCAGGAGCCGCGCGCCGATGCCGTGGAAGGTGCCGGCCCAGGTGAGAGCGTCGCGCATGATCGCGGCGTTGTTCTCGCCCAGCACTTTTCTGGCGATCCGCTCCACGCGGGCCCCCATCTCGGCGGCCGCGCGGCGCGAAAAGGTCATCAGCAGGATCCGGCGCGGGTCGGCGCCGGCGACGATCAAATGCGCGACCCGGTGGGCAAGCGTGTTGGTCTTGCCGGAACCGGCTCCGGCAATGACGAGGAGGGGACCGCCGACAGTGCTGCCGTTAGCCACGCCATGCTCGACGGCGCGGCGCTGCTCGGCATTCAGCGTGTCCAGATATGTCGCAGCCGCCACGAATCGCCCCGATGAAAGCTGCAGATTCCGCGATCCCGCCGCGATCCGCAATGCGGCTGGACGGGACACGCTTTAGGATTTAGGGGACAGGACGGGGCTTAAGGTTCCAGTCCCGAGAGGGTGCGCAGATGACCGACGTCACGACCGACCTCGAGAACGACCTGTTCGAGATGCGCCGGCTGGAATCGCTCAGCAACACCATTTTCGGTGTGGCCATGACCTTGCTCGCCTATAGCCTGCCCAAGGCCGACGAGCTCACGACGGCGCCGACCTGGAGCGATCTCGACCATCTCTATTCCGGACGCGTGGCGGGCCTGATCCTGACCTTCGTCGTCGCCGGCGTGTTCTGGATCAGTCATCATCGGCGGCTTGCGCGCCAGCCCGAGGCTGGCCGAGGCGTGGTGCTGCTCAATCTGTTTTTCCTGCTCTCGATCATCCTGCTGCCAGTCACCAACGGACTCTATGGCAGTTACCGGCTAAGCAGTGCCGTCGCGGTGCTCTATGGCCTGCATCTGACCGCGATTGCGGGCCTCAATGCCTGGCTCTGGTGGCTCGCGGCCCGAGCCAGCCGTCTTCACGAGATCCTTCCTGCGATCTTTCCAGTGCTGGTGTTCTTGCCGGGCACGCTGGTGGCCGCGGTTGCGCCGGAATATGCGCAATTCGTCTGGTTTCTCGCCTTCGGCGCGTTGTTGATGCACCGGTTCGTCAAGGGGAATCCGGCCAGAGACACCTGAGGGTCATCTCACGTCTGCTGTCGCGCCAAACCCATCGGCCGGCAGGAAGAGCTTGATCGGGCGGATTTCGTAGACCGCGCCCGGATTGGCCTTGCGTAGCTCCCGCGCGGCGGCGACCGCGCCGGCCTCGTCCGAAAACTCCATGATGTAGAAGCCGAGAAGCTGCTCCTTGGTTTCGGCAAAGGGCCCATCGAGCACCATGCCGGCGCCGGGGCCGCGCAGCGTGCGCGCCCTCCTGGTCTCGTCGAGCCGCGCTGCCGGCCCGAAATGTCCCTTGGCTTTCAAGGGTTCTTGGACCTTGCGAAGGCCTGTCATGACGGCGGCGTCCTCCTCCTTCGTCCAGGACATGACCTCGCTTTCCACGTGATAGGCCAGGATGGCATAGAGCATCGTCACCTCGCTACTTTTGCACCTTTGCAAGGACGTATGACGGCCGACGAGTCCGACAATCACCGGTCAGGAAATATTGCGTGATCGCGCGGGCAACGAAACCGTCCTGAAACCCGATTGTCCGGCTTCGTCTTGAACGCGGGTTCCCGCGATCGCGACTGATGGCGGCGAAGAACACGACAGGCAGCGGCGGAGGCTTCAATGTCAGCTCGGACCATCAAGATCATCAGCGATGCGCGGCGCGCGACGCCATCAGAACCGGCCGATCTTCACGACGGTGCCGGCCACCATCGCTACTACGGCAGCTCGATCCTGAACGGCGGTGAGCCGATCGTCGAAAGCCGCCGGGGAAAACGGCCGCGCAATGTCTGCGGATTCTAGGGAGTGCGGCCCGTGAGCATGTCCGTGCACGAACGGCATCGCGTGCTCTGATCGGCCAGACGGTCAGGACTCGTTCAGCACCTGCCTGACGAGCTGCTCGCGCAATCTGGCGAGCTCGCCGCTTGCGGTCATCTCCTCGATCACTTTTCCGACCTTCGGCACGAGGTCGCGGTGGCGCTCGTGCAGATAGTGGTAGATGTCGATACGCTCGAGCGGCGGCGAGAGCGGATAGATCCGTGCCTGGAGGTTGAGCTTGCGAACCGCGACGAGGCCGCTGAAGAGGTCGGTGACCATCAGGTCGAAACGGTCGGCGTCCAGCATCTGGATCAGGCTCTCAAGGTTCGTGGTCGCCGTGACGCGGCTCATTCCGCGCGTTCCGTTTTCCGAGGAGCCGACGCCGCGCACGATCCCGATGCTGTAGTCCTTGATCGAGTCCCAGCCGGCGACGTCAAAACGAAGCTTCGTCGCGAAGGCAGAAGGCTGGATATAGTTGATCGCGGGCGTGACCCGGACCAGCGTCGGGTAGTCCTTGGACAGCGTGCCGATCCGCTGGATCTCGCCGTCGAGCTCGCCTGCACTCGAAAGCGCGAGCGCACGCTTGCCAGGCACATCCTCGAATTCGAGCTTGATGTTCAGCTGCGCATAGACCACGCGCAGCATCTCGCCGCCGACATACTGGTCGGGGATGTTGGCGATCCGCGCCAGCCGGATGACCGACTGTGCCTGTGAGGGGTGGGCGAACAGCAGCAACGCGCCGAAAAGACATATCCGCCACATCACGCGTCTCCCACTCGTCCTTGCTACCACTGGATTGATGATTCGGTGGGATCTACCGCGGATGGTGATTGGCCCCGCGAATCACAGCGACCATCCGCCACCCGCGATGCGGGGTCTACTCCGCACTTTCACCGATGACATTTTAGCACGCATGGTGCTAGTTTGCGCAGGCTTCCTGCGGCTGGGCGCAAAGATTGCCCCCCACAGACGAATATTCGTCCAGGATCTAGCAGGGAGGCTGCCCGAACGGGTCGGGTCTTCCAGGGGAGCCGAACTGTCGAACCGCGGCAGGCCGTAACGGGCCGACGCAGGATCGTCGCCATCTCGGGGGAGTGGTGCATGGGCAACGCAGGTGAGCACGATCCCAATCGCGGCCGCGCCATCGCGCCGGCGGCCGCGAATGAGGATCTGGCCCGAATCGGGGTCCCGATCGGTTCCCTGCTGCCGCGCGTGTTCGCCTGGTTTCGCAGCGGCATCGGCCTGCGCCTGCTCGCCGCCGTGCTTCTCTTCTCCTCGATCGTGACGCTGACGCTGACCGCGCTTCAGCTCTATCTGGAATATCAGCGCGAGGTCGGCATCATCGAGACGCGGCTCGACGAGATCGGCCGGAGCTATCTCGGCAGCCTCGGCGAAAGCCTGTGGAGTCTCGACAGGAACCAGCTCGAGCTCCAGCTCAACGGCATCCTTCGGCTGCCGGACATTCAGGCGGTCGAGATTCGCGAATTCGCCGATCGTCCCAACCCGATTCGGGTGGCGGTCGGCGACAGGGGTGGCCGCTCGGTGGTGGTCCGCGACTATCCGATCGACTACGTCACACAAGGCGAGAAGCACAGGATCGGCACGCTGCATGTCGAGGCGACGCTGACCGACGTCTACAGGCAATTGCTGAATCGAGCCCTGATCATCCTGGCGAGCCAGGCGGCCAAGACGTTCCTCGTCTCGCTCTTCATCATCTACATGTTCCATCTGCTGGTGACCCGGCACCTCGTCGCCATCGCCGAGTTCGTCAGCAAATACACGCTGACGCGACCGCAGCCGCCGTTGCACCTGGAGCGCGGGCCGTCGCACGAGACCGACGAGCTCGACAAGGTGATCGACGCATTCAACGCCATGTGCGCGAGCCTGCAGCGCGCCTACGGCGATCTGCGGCTCGCCAACACCAATCTGGAGCGCGATCTCCAGGTCCGGCGGCGTGCCGAGGGTGATGCGCGCCGCAGCGAGCAGCGCTTCCGCGACTACGCGGAAACCGCGTCCGACTGGTTCTGGGAGACCGGCCCGGATCACGTGTTCACTTACATCTCGGATCGCGCGGGCTCCTTCGGGATGATGCGCAATCGCGTGGTCGGCAGGCGGCGTCCCGACGGCGCAATCGATCTGGAAACCGAGCCGCAGAAATGGCGCGACCACATGGCGGCGCTGGAGCGCCACGAGCCGTTCCGCAAGTTCGAGTATCGCGGCCGCGATGCGGCCGGACGCATCAGGCATTTCAGCGTCAACGGCCGGCCGGTGTTCGACGCCGACGGCCGCTTCCTGGGCTATCGCGGCTCGACCACCGACCTCACCGACCAGCACGAGACCGAGGAGCGGCTGCGGCAATCGCAGAAGATGGATGCGATCGGCCAGCTCACCGGCGGCGTCGCCCATGATTTCAACAACGTGCTGACGGTGATCACCGGGACCATCGAGATCCTTCAGGAGGGTCTTGCGGACAAGCCGCAGCTTGCAGCGATCGCGCAGTTGATCGACGACGCGGCGACGCGCGGCGCCGAGATCACCTCTCAACTTCTGACCTTCGCGCGGCGCCAGCCGCTCGATTCGCGGGAGATCGACGTCAACTGCCTCGTGGTCGAGACCGCGCGGCTGCTCAAGCCGATCCTCGGCGAGCACATCGAGATCGACGCCCAGCTCGCCGAAGATGCGTGGTTCGCGATGGCCGATCCGTCACAGCTTTCCTCGGCGATCGTCAATCTCGCCGTCAACGCGCGCGACGCCATGCCGGGCGGCGGCAAGCTCACACTTCAGACGGCCAATCGCGTGCTCGACGGCGCGGGCGAGCCCGGCGATCGCGAGATGGAGCCGGGTGAGTTCGTGATGATCGCGGTCTCTGATACCGGCCATGGCATCCCTGCCGACATCCGCGACCGCGTGTTCGAGCCGTTCTTCACCACCAAGGGCATAGGCCGCGGCACCGGGCTCGGGCTCAGCATGGTCTACGGCTTCGCCAAGCAGACCGGCGGCACGGTCGCGATCGACAGCGAGGAAGGCCGCGGCACGGTGGTGAAGCTGTTTCTGCCGCGTTCTATCGGCCGGATGGCGAGCCAGGCCGGGCCCGTGGCCGCGCCCAGCGTGCCACGCGGGCACGAGACGATCCTGGTGGTCGAGGACGATCCGCTGGTGCAGGGCTATGTGATCGCCCAGCTCGGCAGTCTCGGCTACCGGACGCTGGTTGCCGGCGATGGCGCGGCCGCGCTCGCGCTGGTGGGGCAGGGCATCAAGTTCGATCTCCTGTTCACCGACATCATCATGCCCGGCGGCATGAACGGACGGGAATTGGCCGAAGCGATCCGCGAGCGCCGTCCCGATGTGAGGGTGCTCTACACGTCAGGCTATACCGACGACGCCATCGTGCATGAGGGCCACCTCGATCCCGGTATCGCGCTGCTGAGAAAACCGTACCGGAAGTCGGAGCTGTCGCAGAAGATCCGCGAAGTGCTGACTGGCAGCTTGCCGTATTGATCCAGCGGCACGCTTGCTGCTGCATTGCCAACGTGGGCATCATAGAGACAGCAAGGGCGGCTCGAATGAGAACCAAACCTAAATCGTTCACCGACCCGAAGAGGTCTACTCCTATCGGGATGGTGCGCTATTCAATCGAGTTCTACGCCGCGGCGATCGCGACCGACAGGGCCATAGGCGGCATGGACGGTTATGAGCTTCACGCCCCGATTCCGGTGAACTACCTCATAGGCCACGCCATAGAACTGGCTCTGAAGGCCTATCTGCTGCAGAATGGCGTTGATCTGGCTGGCATTAGAAGAATCGGCCACCAGCTTTGCGTTGCGTACGATGAAGCGAGAAAGCTCGGTCTTGACGATCACTTCAAGCCCGAGAATGGAGACGTCTCGCCGCTTCAGGTTCTGGACGCTCTCTATTCTGACAAACAGTTCGAATACATCGAGACTGGCTTTAAGACATTCCCTGTCTTTGGACCGCTGCAGCTGTTCGCTCGCGGACTGCTGCTCGGTGTAACACGATCGTTGCCCGATGGCGAGTCGGATACAAGGCGGGAGAGATTTTGCAACGCTAGGCCGGCCTACGCACAATCCGAATTGATCCCGCGATGGTATCTAAAGAAAAGGCGCGGCGGGGAAGACCCCGTCGCGCCCGATTTGTTGTCTCGCTGGTCCAGGGCTGAGAGCGCCCCGCTGCCAGGCTTCACGTCGAGCCTAGCGGGCGATCCCAGCGAGGTGACAGCGCTTGAGATAAGACACTGGATCACCTCCTTTCGTTGGTTTCGGGACACTCAATATAGGTCGAGATCGCGCGGAAGTTAAGGGGGCGGAATTGTTGCCGCCGGGCTGGAATAAATCTCCGCCTCTTGTGATTTCGTCGAGCGCGTTCAGTTGTCGCCGTCATCCACGGCAGCGAGAGCCGCGCCGTCCGTCTCGGCAAATCCGGCCTGCAAAACCTCCTCGCGCTTGTGGCGCAGATGAGCGCGCAGGATGTGGGAAAGGCCTGTGCCGTCGCGTCGTTGCAAGGCATTGAGGATCGCTTCGTGTTCCCTGACGGCGAGCGCCCAGCGCTGCTGCGTCATCGGCGTGACGTAGCGTGCGCGGCGAATGCGCGCCGTCACCGAATTGTAGAGGCTTGCGAGCACGGGATTGCCGGCGGCGGTAACGATCGCTTCGTGGATGGCGCGATTGCAGCGGTAATACTGGATCAGATCGCCATCGCGGTAATGCTGCGCCATCGCCGTTTGCGCGGCGGCAATCTCGTCGATCTCGTCCTCCGTGATGCGCTCGCAGGCGAGCTCGCCGGCGAGCGCCTCGAGGCCCTGGCAGACCTCGAAGAGATCGCGCATGTCCTTGTCGGTCAGCTTTGCCGCGCGCGAGCCGCGATGGGGCAACAATTGCACGAGGCCCTCGGCGGCGAGCACCTTGAGCGCCTCGCGCAGCGGCGTGCGCGAGATCTGGAGCCGCTCGCACAGCTCGCGCTCGGGAATCCGCGCGCCCGGCGGGATTTCGCCGTCGAGCAGGATGTCGCGGATGCGGCTGACGACGTCCTCATGAAGCATCGGACAAATTTCTATTTTGCATGCAAAAATGAGTTTATCGACGAAAGTTTAGAAGTTCCAGCTTGAAAATTCAAAACTTTGCATTCAAAACTGCAAAAAACAAGACGGATACGGGGAAATGGACCTGGCAGTCGCGGAGGCGGAAGACCTCGTTTTCGAGCGTGAGGACAGCATCGGGCGGATTACTTTCAACCGCCCGCAGGCCCGCAACGCCTTGACCTTCGGCATGTATGAGCGGCTCGCCGCGATTTGCGAAGAGGCGAGCAGCGATCATTCCATCAAGGTGCTGGTGCTGCGCGGTGCAGGCGAAAAGGCCTTTGCCTCGGGCACGGACATCAATCAATTCCGTGAATTCAGGACGCCACAGGACGCGCTCGACTACGAGAACCGGATCGACCGCGTGCTCACCACGCTCGAGCAATGCCGGGTGCCGACGATTGCCGCGATCAACGGCTTCTGCACCGGCGGAGGGGCGGGGATCGCAGCGGCCTGCGATCTGCGCATCGGCACGAAGAGTGCGCGTATCGGATTCCCCATCGCGCGAACGCTCGGCAATTGCCTGTCGATGTCCAATGTCAGCCGTCTCACCGCGCTCATAGGGGCTGCACGCGTCAAGGATCTGATCTTCACTGCGCGTCTTGTTGATGCCACGGAAGCCGCAAGCGTCGGCCTGCTCAGCGAAATCGTCGAGGATGGCGCGGCACTCGACAAGCGTGCCGACGAGGTCGCTCGCCTCGTCGCGAGCCACGCGCCGCTGACGCTGAATGCGACCAAGCAGGCGGTGGCCCGCTTGCAAAAGCGGCTGACGCGGGAGGAGGGCGAAGACCTCATCCTGATGTGCTACACGAGCCAGGATTTTCGCGAAGGGCTCGATGCGTTCCTCAACAAGCGCGCCCCGCAATGGCGCGGCCAATAGGACGAGCCGATGAAAAAGGATCAATCGCACGCCACCGCTCGCCCCACGGGACCGCTGGCCGGCCTCAAGGTCATCGATCTCACCCATGTCATGGCCGGGCCGACCTGCACCTTGATGCTCGCCGACATGGGCGCCGACGTCATCAAGATCGAGAAATGGCCGAACGGCGATGACACCCGCCATTCGGTGCCGCCGAAGATTGGCGACGAGGCCGCCTCCTTCCTGATGATGAACCGTAACAAGCGCGGCATCGTGCTGGATCTGAAGACCTCCGGCGGCAAGGAGGTGCTGCGGAGGCTGATAGCGAGTGCCGACGTGCTGGTCGAGAATTTTGCCCCGGGCGCCATGGAGCGCCTCGGCTTCGGCTACGAGGACCTGCACAGGGAGTTTCCGTCGCTGATCTATTGCTCGCTGTCGGGCTTTGGCCGCACCGGTCCCTACAAGCACCGTCGTGGCTTCGATCTCGTCGCGCAGGCGATGAGCGGCATCATGAGTTTTACCGGCGAGCGCCCCGATGGTCCGCCGGTGAAATGCGGCCCGCCGCTGTCCGATATCACCGCCGGCCTGCTCGCGAGCATGGGCATCCTCGCGGCCTACACGCATCGCCTGAAGACCGGCGAAGGGCAGTGGGTCGAGACTTCGCTCTATGAAGCAGCCCTGGTGCAGACCTATTGGCAATCGACGATTGCGCTGGCCGCGGGCACCGCGCCGCGCGCAATGGGGTCGGCGCATCCGCTCAATGCGCCGTATCAGGCCTTTGAAGCCTCCGACGGCTGGCTGGTGGTGGGCGGCGCCAACAAGAAGCATTGGCTGTTGATGCTGGAAGCGCTCGGCGCGAGCGAGCTCGCCGCCGATCCGCGCTTCGCCACCGGTGCCGACCGCATGGCGCATCTGAAGGAGCTCGAGAAGGTTTTGAGCGAGCGCTTCCGCACCAGGACGCGGGCGCATTGGCTCGCGGCGCTGGATGAGAAGGGCGTGCCGTGCGGACCCGTGCACGACATGCTGGAAGCCTTGAGTGATCCGCAGACGCTGGCGCGCGAGATGGTCGTCGAGGTCGAGCATTCGAGGCTCGGTCCGGTGAAGACCATCGGGCTTCCCGTCAAATTCTCGGAGACGCCTGGCAAGGTCCGTTCCGGTGCCCCCGTCTATGGCGAGCATACGCACGAGGTGCTGGCGGAATACGGGTTCGATGAGGAGCAGATCGAAGCGCTCGAAAAACAGGGCGCAATCGTTTCGGCGTCCACACAGCGCGAGGAACGAGTCGCCTGACCGGACGTCGATACGACGGACCAGAACAACCGATAAAAACAAAAGATCAGCCGGAGGAAACCATGCGTAGCACGTCAGCACTTCTGCTTTCCGCAGCCGCGGTCGTCCTCGCCGGCACGATGCCGGCGTCTGCGGCCTGGCAACCGCAGAAGCCGATCGAGTTCGTTGCCACTGCTGGGCCGGGTGGCGGCACCGACAACCTTGCGCGCGCGGTGCAGAACATCATCACCAAGTACAAGCTGACCGAGCAGCCGATCGTCGTCGTCAACAAGGGCGGTGGCAGCGGTGCCGAAGGCTATGTCTACGGCAAGGTCTCTGCGGGCGATCCCTACAAGGTGATCTTCGGCACGTCGAATGCATGGCAGCAGCCGCTCGTCTCCAAGGTCGCCTTCAACTACACCGACCTCACCCCGATCGCAGCGATGGCGCAGGACGAGTTCTTGCTCTGGGTCAAGCAGGACGCGCCCTACAAGACCGCGGGCGACTATCTGAAGGCGGCGGCATCGAGCGAATTCAAGATGGGCGGCGCGCAGTCAAAGGACACCGACGAGGTGCTGACCCGCATGATCGAGAAGACCGGTCATGTCAAACTGACCTACATCCCCTTCAAAAGCGGCGCCGAGGCCGCCGTGCAACTCGCCGGCGGGCACATCGATTCCCACGTCAACAATCCGAGCGAAAGCCTGGGACAATGGCGCGGCGGAACGCAGCGTCCGCTCTGCGCCTTCAGCCCGAAGCGGCTGCCGCCGGGGCCGAAGATCACCGCGACGGAAGGCTGGAGCGACGTTCCGACCTGCGTCGAGCAGGGCCTCGACATCAAGCAGTACGAGCAGCCGCGCACGGTGTGGCTGCCTGGCAAGGTCACGCCGGACCAGGCCGCGTTCTATGTCGACCTCATGAAGAAGGTGCAGGCGACGCCGGAATGGAAGGACTACATCGAGAAGACCTCCCAGGTCGACACGTTCCTGACCGGCGGCGACTTCGACAAGTTCATCAAGGAGGATCTCGAGCACCTCAAGCAGGTGGCGAGCGAGCAGGGCTGGCTCATCAAGTGAAATGGCGAGGCACCGCGCCATGATGTCCTGTTGTCAGTCGCCCTCCAGGAGCCCTCGATGATATCGCGCCGCGCTCTTGAACTGTCGACCGCCATCCTCACCGGCAGCTTCGGCGCCGCGGTGGTCGTCTCCAGCCTCGACAACGGGATCGGGTGGTCGAGCGCGGGCGTGGACGCCGGCACATTCCCGTTCCTGACCGGCGTCATCATCGTTCTCGGCAGCCTGTACAATCTCGTGCGCGGCGCATTGCCGGCCGCGACGCTCGCGAGCGTTCCCGTGGCGATCACGCCGACCGAGCTGCGCCGGCTCGCAAGCCTGTTCGTGCCGGCCGCAATTTTCGTTGCGGCGATTCCGCTGCTCGGGATGTATCTCGCCTCGGCCATCTATATCTTCGCGGTGCTCGCGATCCCCAGACATCAGTCCATGCCGCGCGCGCTCGCCATGGCGGCGGCGACAGCGCTCGCGCTCTACGTCGTGTTCGAGCGCATGTTCCAGGTGACGCTGCCACACGGCGCGCTTGCCGCCGCGTTCGGGTTCTGACGGAGACGTCGATGGATAATCTCCAGGAACTCCTGCACGGCTTCACGATCGCGGTCACGGTGCCGCATCTGGTGCTGATGGTGATCGGAGTGCTGCTCGGCATTCTCGTCGGCGTGCTGCCGGGGCTCGGCGCGCCGAACGGCGTGTCGCTGCTGCTGCCGCTGACCTTCGGCATGCAGCCGGTATCGGCGATCATCCTGCTCTCCAGCATGTATTGGGGTGCGCTGTTCGGCGGCTCCGTCACTTCGATCCTGTTCAACATTCCCGGCGAGCCATCGTCGGTGGCGACCACCTTCGACGGCTATCCGATGGCGCGCGACGGCCGGCCCACGACCGCGCTCGCTACCGCCTTCGGCTCGGCTGCGTTCGGCGCGCTGGCCGGCGTCATCCTGATCACCTTCCTGGCGTCATGGGTGGCGCAGGTCGCGCTCGCTTTCGGGCCGCCGGAATATTTTGCGGTCTATTTCCTTGCCTTTGCGAGCTTCGTCGGTATGGGCGGCGCGGCGCCGATCAAGACCGTCGTGGCGCTCGCGATCGGTTTTGCGATCGCTGCGATCGGCATCGACACGGTCTCCGGGAGCGTCCGCCTCACGATGGGCGTCGACGAGCTCGTGAAGGGCGTGAGCTTCGTCGTCGCGGTGATGGGCCTGTTCGGTATCGGCGAGCTCCTGGTCGCTGTCGAGGAGGAGGTTCACGCCCGCGCGGTCTCCTCGAAGATCGACTGGGGCGAGGTGTTTCGCGCGGTGGCGCGCCTGCCGCGGCATGGCGTTGCGCTGCTGCGCAGTGCGGCGATCGGATGCTGGATGGGAATCACGCCGGGCGGTCCGACCGCGGCGTCCTTCATGAGCTACGGCATCGCCCGGCGCTTCTCGCGCCGTGGCCGCCACTTCGGCACCGGCGAGGTCGAAGGCATCATCTCGCCGGAGACGGCCGATCATGCCGCCGGCACCAGCGCGCTGTTGCCGATGCTCTCGCTCGGCATTCCCGGCTCGGCCACCGCGGCCGTGATGATGGGCGGGCTGATGATCTGGGGGCTCAATCCCGGGCCGATGCTATTCGTCGACCAGAAGGACTTTGTGTGGGGTCTGATCGCCTCGATGTATGTTGGCAACATCGTCGCCGTCGCGCTGGTGCTGCTCACGGTACCGGTGTTTGCCGCCCTGATGCGGATTCCCTTCGTGATTATCGCGCCGCTGATCGTGATTATCTGCGTCGTCGGCGCCTATTCGGTGTCGAATTCCTATCTCGACGTGGTCATGATGCTCGGCTTCGGGATCGTCGGCTATCTCTTCAAGAAGCTGTTCTATCCGCTGGCGCCGCTGGTGCTCGCGATCGTCATCGGCGACAAGGCGGAGGACGCGTTCCGGCAGTCGATGCTGATGTCCAAGGGCTCGCTCGGAATCTTCTTTGCCAACCGGCTGGTGACCTGCCTGGTGGTCGCCGGCATCGCGCTGTTGCTGCTTCCGCTGGTGTTGCAGCTCACGCGCATCTGGCGCAAGCCAACGTCGCCCGCACACGAGACGACAAGCCAGGAGAAGGTGATCATATGACCGCAAAGCCGCTCGTTGCTCTCGCAATGGGAGACCCCGCCGGCATCAGCCCGGAGCTGACGGCGAAGCTCGTGGCGCTCGACGACATCCGCGCCCGTGCCCGACTGGTCGTGATCGGTGACCGCCGTATCTTCGATGAAGGCGCGCGCGTTGCCGGCGTTACGCCGGAGCTGAAGACGGTGGAGCAGGGCGCCGATCTCCGCGCGGCGGAGGGCGACGCGTTGTTCGTCGATCTTGGCCATCTCGATCCGGCGGAGGTCGAACGCGGCGTTGCGAGCCTTGCCGGCGGCGGGTTCGCGCTGGCCAATTACCGGCACGCGCTCGAGCTTGGCCGCGACGGCCGCGTCGATGCGGTCTGCTTCACCCCCTTCAACAAGCAGGCGATGCGGCTTGCCCGCGCCGACTATGACGACGAGATCGCGTTCTCGGCGGAAATCGCCGGGCTCAAGACCGCGGCGAGCGAGTTCAACGTGCTGGGCGAGCTCTGGAACGCGCGGGTCACCTCGCACATCCCGCTGAAGGACGTCGCTGCGCGATTGTCCGCTGAGCGCATCCATCGCGCGCTGAAGCTGACCGACAGCTGCATGCGCAACGCCGGCTTTGCGCGGCCGCGCATTGCAGTCGCCGGGCTCAATCCGCACGCCGGCGACGGCGGCAATTTCGGCCGCGAAGAAATCGATATCATCGCCCCCGCGGTCGAAGCCGGCCAGCGCGATGGCATTGTCGCTGAGGGACCGTTCCCGGCCGACACGGTGTTTCTGCGCGCGAAGAACGGCGCCTTCGATGCGGTGCTGACGATGTATCACGACCAGGGACAGATCGCGATGAAGCTGATGGGCTTCGATCGCGGCGTGACTCTGCTCGGCGGCTTTCCGTTTCCGATCTGCACGCCCGCGCACGGCACCGCCTACGACATCGCAGGCAAGGGGATAGCATCCACCGGCGCTAGCCGTGCCGCGCTCCTGCTCGCTGCCGAGATGGCCGACCGTCGCGAAGAAGTAGAGGAGGTGCGGGCCGCGGCGTCCTGAGCCTGTTCGCAACGCCTAAAAGGCGGGGTCTGGACGGTTGAGGCGCCCGGCGCGCCGTGTTAGGGGATGCCCAGATGCGGGTGTAGCTCAATGGTAGAGCAGCAGCCTTCCAAGCTGAATACGAGGGTTCGATTCCCTTCACCCGCTCCATCCCCCTAAGATTATCCCCAGCAAACGCAGCTATTTATTGAAATTTCGGGCGAAATCCGTATTTTCGCCTGAAAGAACGTCCAACATTTCGTCCAACAAAACGTCCAACACGCCCGCGCTCCTATGCCCGACTTTTTGACGAGACGAAACGGCACCTGGCATTTCGCGCGTCGCGTCCCGACCGAGTTTGCGCATCTCGACCGTCGCGGCGTTGTGAGGCATTCAACCAAGATTCGAATTGCTTCAGACCGCGCCGCGGTTCGTGCATCACGGGTGGCTGAAAAGTTCAACAGCAGCCTCGAGCAACACTGGCGGGCGCTCGCGGACAGCGACTCAAAAGAGAGCGTGGATAGTTACAACGCAGCGAGAGGGCGAGCGCGCCAACTCGGCTTCGATTACATCGAGAACGCGCAACTCGTCGCCGCACCAGCAGCCGAACGGTTAGAGCGTCTTGATACGCTCGTCGCCAAGGATCTCGTGAATGACGGGGGCGCCAGAGAGGCAGTTCTCGGCTTGAAAAAGAAGCCAGTGTTTAAAGTCTCGAAGATCTTCGAAGAGTATGAGGCGGAGACCAGAGACCAGGTTCTAGATCTCTCGCCCGATCAACTCAGGATTTGGGGCAACGCCCGAAAACGAGTGGTCAAGAGCTTCGAGAGTGTCGTTGGGGACAAGCTCATAACGGAGCTTACAGTTGATGACGCTATCGACTTCCGCAACTTTTGGCGGGATCGCGTCGTGCAGGAAGGAGTAGCTGCAAAAAGCGCCAATCGAGAGATTGGGCAACTGAGTGGCATGATCAAGGAATTGAATATTCTGCGCCGCTTAGGCCTACCTGATCTGTTCAAAGGCCTGCGCCTGAAGGGTGAGGTCAACAAGGAGCCGACTCCTTACGAGACCAAATTCATCCAAAATCGTCTTTTGGCCGACGGCGCGCTGGATGGGCTGAACGAGGACGCGCGCTACATCTGTCTCTTATACACATGATGTGTATAAGAGACAGCGTTGGTGCGGCGCTGGCGGCCCTGAAAGCGAAGCCAGAGGGCTTCCCCCGATATCGTGATAATTCCTCTACGTTCTCTGCGACTGCCAACAAATTTCTGCTCGAAAACGGATTGCGTCCAACGGAGGACCATACCGTCTACTCGCTCAGGCACAGCTTCAAGGACCGGCTTATTGCAGCCGAAGCCCAGGACAGTTTAATCGATAGTCTGATGGGGCACGACACTCACAAGCCGAAATACGGCAAGGGACCTTCTCTCGAGTTGAAGCGTAAGTACCTTCAGCGAATTGCTTTCAAGCCACCACCTTCGTTGAGGTAGCACTCCAAACGCTTCCGCGCCCGACATTTGATAGCTTCTTTTGTTTTCAATTCGGCGAGTTCGGCCTCGAATTTCACGTACATCGGCACGTGCACGTCGCCATCCAGCTCGATGAAACAAGCAAGTAGCACAAGCGCTCTTTCCAGCCGCTCGGCAGAGGCGCGTCGTCATAGCGCGTATTGCGGGTATTATGGATACCTACCGCCGTACCCTTTGGGTGGCAACCATAGTCCTCGTGTCAATTTTGTTCCCGTCGTAGCTTACTGTACCGCTCACCCTTACGTCGTCTGGAAACACTGCAACGTTGATCGTTGCTGGTAAATCCTACAACGATGGAGCTCTACCGCTCGGTGATCTAGGCGCGCGACAAGAATGTTTTTGGTCCTTTCATAAATTGTACCAGATCAGTGCAGATGAGGACCTGACGCCTCCGCGACCTGCAATTCAAGATACGCATCCGCAACAAACGGCAGCGCGAGAAATACGCTACCGACAAGAGGAAGAAGCGCGCCACGATTGATGGAGGTCGAGCTTCATGCTGACAAACTAATGCCGCATCTCGTTGGTTGCCTGGCTGTGCCAGGAAGTAGCGCTGCAGCTTGCCTACCGCTGGTTCTGCAAGCTGAATCTCGACGACAGGTTCCGCACCATTGGACGTTCTCGGCGAACAGGGAAGGGCGCCAGAGCGAGATCCTGCGCCACATTTTCCAACGCGTGGTTGCAGCCTGCATGGCAGCAGGCCTTGTCAAGGGCGAGGGGGGCGCGGTGGTACAGGCGGCAAGAGCGCCCCACATTGTTCTGAACAAGCTCATGGTTTCCTGCCGAGGTTCGGGCCGCAGCCTTCGCCCAACTCCACCCACCAAGCGATTTTGCCTATCCAGGCAGGATCATGTTTCTCGGCAGAAGTTGGTCGAAACGCTCTAGACGCGCTATGCAGTTCCGGCGGATCGTACTTTTACCGATCGCTTTCCAGCGTAACGGAAGGTGACTCACCAAAGGTGGTGCGATACGTCACCGCAAAGCGACCGAGCTCCAGAAATTGGTGATTTCGGGCGACCTCCGCGACGGTAACGATCGAGGGATCGGCACGCTGGAGCGCAGCACGAACTTTGTTCAATCGTCGCAACGTGACGTAACGTGTGGGGCTTACGCCGAGAAATTCGGCGCAGCACAGCCGCAGCGTTCGCTCGGGTACACCGATCTCTGTACAGAGCCTAGGCATGTTGAGCTTTTGATCAATACGTTTGCTTAGTGCTTCTTCGAAACGCACCATGACAGCGGCATGATGGTGTCTCGCCCTGGCATGGTCGTCTGCCTCGTTGACGGCCAGGCAATGGATGATGGCGTGAAGCAATTCCTGCTCCAGTGCTCTAGCAATCTCGGGGCGATGGATCAATTTTCTTTTTGCTTCCGTAACGTGGCAGGCCTGCCTCAAAAGGCCGCGCAATCTCGATGATTCCTCGCGCGCAGGGCGGAGCATTCTGCTTGAGTGCGGCAAGGGGATTTCACGTCCGGTCAATGCCTTGGCGCAACTCGCAAGTTCCCCGACCGATAACGATATCAACCCCCATTGGCAGGCACCGTTGGATTGTTGATGCATGCGTTGCTCACGACCGTGCAAAACGAAGTCGCGGTGCTGCAAAGCAATTCCCTCGCAATTGAGAGATGCCGTACCAACTGCAAAAGACAGAAACACCCGTTCGGGGGGCAGGACGATGTAGGCGATACGCGGCAGGTCCTCCCAGCACCAATAAAGTTCAAGTGTTTTCAAGCTCAGACGTATCAGTCGTGCCTTGAAATCTCCGGCACCTGTTATCGTGAGGTTGACACGTATGTCGCCAAATGCGGCTGCGTAAGCATCCGGATCACTGAAAGTGAGTGTGCCGCCTTCTGTCATTTTGCGATGCCCCGTCGAACCGGCGGAACAGCTCCTGCCAGCACTTGAAGCTTCTGGACCTCACCGAAGATGGCAGGATCAAGTGATTAGTCGCTGTCGACTATGCGATTTCGGAACATTGCAGGTAAATTATCAGGTCCGATGCCTATGCGTGTCCGGCAGACGGGGAGGACGATCTCGTCGTGCTGCGATCAATTGAAAAACCGCGGGAGGCGATCTTTCAACACAGCAGACGACTGGGCATTTAAGGCCGAATACCCATATTGTAACAGCACGAACGATAGGCGCCCATTCCAGCAGCATTCCTCATGGCAGTAGCACCGGAACTCATATCACCGGCGGCGGCGGTTGCCGCTTGGTTCGACCTGGCCGCTTGTACCGATAGCGAAGTTGCAAGGAGCGCAACGACTAACGCGCCAGCAGCAACAGGACGATTGGTCGCAACCGCGAAAGTCGCAATCCAGAAGATGATCGGCTGGGTGGTATTCATGCGAAGGACGCGGCCGTTGGTGATCATGATAGCAAGTCAATGCTCGAGCAATCCCGCGCGGGAAAGACCATGCTCACCCCGAGTGGGCTGCCGCAATGTCTCCGATGGCGACTCTCGAAACAGCGCGCCGTACGCAACTGAGAAGCGCCCGAGCTCCCAAAAGCCATGGTCGGTGACTATTTGGGTGACGGTTGCCTTGGACGGATCCGAATGCAGGAGCGCCCGCCGAACCAGGTGCATTCGACGCAATGTGAGATAGCGGATCGGCCCCATGCCGAGATGCTCTTCGCAGCAGGAGCGAATTGTTCGTTCTGCGACGCCGATGGCGGCGCAAATTTCGCATAGATAGATTGGTCGGTCGGGATTTGCCTCCAGGAATTCTACGAACCGGCGTACCAGGGTGTCGTGACGGCGGCCGACTACGGTTTGCTCTAGGGAGTGGCCTTCGGCGAGGCATCTTACTAGGGCGTGAGTAAGCCCAGTCTCTAGCGCTCGGGTCACTTCTGGATGCTCCAGAATGTCCGGCACGTCATGAGCTAGCTGCCCGATGATCTTGTGCAAGTTCAGCAGTCGGCACATCAATGTAGAAGGTGGGCGGGTAATGCAGTTGTAAGATGTTGCCGGCAACTCACGACCGACGATCGCCTCGGCGGCAGCGGCTAGAACATCAGATGGGAGCGACACCGCGCCATAGTGAAAGTCCGCGTCAGATCGTTGATGTACGACGTCAGATCTGTTCATTACGATGTCGCCGGGCTGAACTTCCAGGCCGCAGTTGGTAAACGATGATGAATTGCATTCGGTGAGAAAGCCAATTGAGGTGCGGCCAGGCTTGACTGCAACGGTATTGATCTCAGGCAGCGAAATGTGGATCCGATGGATCCAAATAGCATTCATGGCGACTTGCGCGATGCCAGCATGGAATTTCCCCTTCGCTGAGGGAAACAGCTCGACATCGGCGGTAGGAAAAGCCGCCCGACAAGCTGACGGATCGTGAAGACTGAAAACTCTACTGGATGCCATTCTGTTCTCCTCCCGAAAACAGAAAGCAATGACTGGGGCTCGTTCCAAAAAGAAACGACGACCGTCAGGAGGACCTTGCTTCGCAAAAGCCCAATGCGATTTTGGCGACCTTCATTTCGCGGCATATCCTAGCTGCGCCGTAACGTCTGATCAACGTCGGCTTGTTTGACTTAAATCAATGTACGGATTGTGACACGGCAAATGGCTGCGGAGCCCACGTGTTGCGCGTCCGTCTGCGTAACGCGCAACAAGCTCGGCATGCGCGTGATGAACTCAGGAGCGCAGTTGGTTTCAGCGTCGCAGATGGAATCGAAAATAGGCTGAAACAGGCAGGGGCGATCAGCGATGCCGAATTTGCAAGACTGCGCGCTCGGCTTGTGCAGTAGTTCCGCTCGCTGAAACCCTTGCTGTGTTACGCATTCAGGCTATGCGGCATGCGAAGCCGAAGCTGATAAGGGAGATGGGGATGACGGCACATCAATGTGCCGTCGGTAGACATGCGCGTGCGCTGAAAAGACATTCCGGTGCGAGGCCAAAAGCTCAGTGTTGACAGCGAGTCTGGGATCCGAACTCACCACTATCGTCAGCTCTGAGGGCTAGCTCGCTCAGTCGGACGGCGGCTGTTCAATCCAATGGCGCGCGATCCTCTTGATGGGGCCCCTTAGAACAACGTAAGGAACGAAAGCGAGAAAAATTGTGATCACCGCGGCCTCGGCTGGATGGAACGTATCGAAAAAAAACCACTGATATGCGACGTCCATCACAACGCCGAGGATCAGGATCCTGGCGGTCGATACGATGCCTTCCCAAAGCAGACTGGCTCGCTGCCGGGAGTCGCGAATGATCGTGGCGGCATAGGGTAATCGCCCGAGGCGCGCGTCGCCGATGCCGTCGCGCAGGGCCACGATGGCGGCCATCGTTGGCTGCAGCATGAACCGGAAGGTCATCGGGCCGCCCGGCCGCGCGGTGATGTTTCGCCAGAGGCGAGCCAGCTCTTCAGCAGAGATCCCGTACCAGGCGATGCCTGCGACGACGAGCCCGAACAGCAACGTGACGGCTACTCGCGCCAACTGCGATGGCCAACCGGTCATTTCCCACTCGGAGCGGCTCGGCGCAACTAAATCAGTTCCAGCAAAGCCATTAGTCCTAAGGCGCTCCGCCTTTCGCACTTGGACCAAGCTGGCGGACAGCATCCTCAACGGATTTGAATATGCATCCAGGTTCGAGGATTGCGAGCAAACCCGTCTGCTCCGCTTCGACCGTGGCTCGTGCGTCAGCCAAGCGGGCGATCGCGACGTCGATAGAGTCGGATTTGAGCCGAGCAATAGTCTGCTGCAGAATTTGCGAGCCGGTATAGTCGATGGCGATCATGCCGCTGGCCTCGATCACCAAGAGCCTTGGCGGTGCCGGCGACCGTGCAAGCGCGGCCATGATCTGGTCGCTGATGTATTGCGCGTTGGTGAAAGTGAGCGGTGCCCCAGCCGCGAAAACGACGACGCCAGGTTCGTGCTCGCTCTGCTCGCCCCGCCCGGGCGGCCACCAAACCGTGCTCCCTGGAACCCGCGATAGTTCCGCGCAATAGGGTCGGGCAACCGCGTAAAGGCTGCTGACGAAGGACAGCGCAATAGCGAGCAGCATGCCGGTTTCGATCGGCAGCGCTACGACCAGCGCGGCGCTCGCGGCGACCACCAGAATTTCCCACCCGCCCTGGCGGTAGATCCGGATCATCTCGCCGAGGCGGAAAATCTTGAGCGCGATATAGACAAGAATACCGGAGAGCGCGGCATGAGGTAGAAAGGCCGTCAGCCTTGCCGCTAAGACGACGAGCGCGATCATAAGCGCGACAGCCGTCATCGAGGCGATTTGCGAACGTCCGCCGGATTCGACGACAATGGCCGTGCTCGGCGGACTCGCATCGACGGCGAACGATCCGATCAGCCCGGTCATGATGCTACCGGCGCCGACGCCGGCAAAATCTCGGCTGACATCGTCCGGCCTGCCTTTTTCGGATGGAAAGGTGCTTGCCACTGCCGAGGTCTGCATAATGCAAACCATGGCGACCACGAGTGCGAGCGGTACAAGATGGCCGATTTCGTTGCTGTCAGGCATAGGTGGAAGTGCTAGGTGCGGAAGCGCGACCGACAGTGGCCCCAAGACGCTGACACCTCGGCTCTGGAGGTTGAACAGCGCCACTGCGACCCCGGCGCCGAGCAAGCCGAAAAACGCGCCTGGAATTTTAGAACTGATGCTCGCGGCGCCGAGAGTCACAATCAGGACACCAGCCCCCAGCGCGAGCGCATAGAGATTGGCGTCGCCCAGATGGCCCAGGATGTGAATCAAGCGCGAGAGAATATGGCCCCCTGGCGCGGGGATACCGAGTAACGTCGGCAACTCTCCTATGATTATGTGGATGGAAATGCGCGCCAGGAAACCTGTCGTCACCGGGGTGGACAATAGCGTCGCGAGCCAGCCAGCCCGGAACAGGCCGATCGCGAGCAATATGGCGCCGACCATCAGGGCGAGTAGCGGCGCCAATTCGAAATAGCGTTCAGTGCCGGAGGCAGTCAGGGATGCCAACCCACCGGCGAAAATTGGAGCAATGGTAGAATCGGCGGCGACCGACATGAAGCGGTTCGCCCCAAAGGCGGCAAAAGCAAGCGATCCGGCGGCAAAAGCGTAAAGACCAGTCTCGGGCGGCATTCCCGCCAGCCGCGCGGTCGCTAACTGTCCCGGAATGGCGATGGCAGCCAACATAAGGCCCGCGATCAGGTCGCGCGGCAGCCACGCGATCCGATAGCCTTGCAGAGACACGAAGAACCATGCGGGCATGGACCTGGTCCTGCTGGTAATCGACTTCTTTTTCGACCGGCGTTGGGCCTATAGTTTGCCTGCTGGCGGATCCCGTTGCTATGTGATTCCGGCAGGCGAGGGCCCCGACCAGGTGTCGCGATCAACAAGGTTGCCTCCTCGTACCGATTGTGACCCCAGGAGATTGCGCTGCTCCAACATGTCAGAGCCAAACGGACTCGCGGCGCGTCGCCTTGGAGTTCCGCTGTTGGACCCGCAGCCGATATGGGTCGGAGCGACACGGATAGAATCCTGCGCCGTGAATTTATTAATGCAGCACCACCCGTGAAACGCGTTTAGGTCCGCCGAAAGTGCATAGCGCATCCGGGACCGTCCGCCTAAACCTCCCTCCACGAATGGCGTTCTGCCTGACCCCGGGTCACCGGCCTTTTCGCTCTACATCCGCGCCAACTAGGCGGACGAGACGGTGCTCGATAGGCAGTGGAAGCCGCCCGTCGTTGCGCGTCTGCAGTGACGCAGCTTTAGCGCGCGTGATGATCGGGCGGAAACCGTCGGAGGGTCGTCATGGAAGCGTTGCTGGGGTTTCACATCGGCTTCTGGGACTACATTACTTTTCTAGCGATCTTGGTCATTCTCATCGCTCTTCGTGCCGCTATCATCATCATTCTGGGCCTTCCGGGCCGCATCGCCGTCGCACACAATCACCCGCAAGCAGATGCAGTCACTGCATTGGGTTGGCTCGGCTTCTTGGGAGTCGTGCCCTGGGTCTATGCGCTGATCTGGGCACTTAAGCCCACCGATGTGATCGACATCCGCTACATGCCCGAGGAAGAACGACGTGCGACGGATGCAATGATCGCACGCTTGGCCGGCAAGGAGCCATCCCCACCAGCGCCACCCAGGGAGCCCCCTGATAGGGGCGCAGCGCCATGACCGCGGCAATTCTAGTCCTCGTTGCCGAAGCTACGGTGTTTTGGCTGGTCTTCTTCAGGCTCAAGCTACTACGGCTCACCCCCACCTGGGTTGTCATCTTCATCTTCATCATGGCTCCCGTCTTTGTGGTGTTCCTCATCGGCCTGCGATTCGTTACGCCCGTTTCTGCGAATGCCACGATCGTTCAGCACACATCCAGCTCATTCCGAGGTTGCCTGATCCGACTCCCGTCACAGCTGTGCTGGTCGAAGAAAATACCTGGTGAAAAAGGATCAGCCGCTATTCCAGTTCGACCGCCGTCCATACGAATACCAGGTCCGGCAGACCGAAGCGCAGCTCGCCGCGGCCAAGCAAAACGTCAAGGTGTTGCGGAACAACGTAGAAATCTCGACCAAAAATGCGCTCAAAGCGAAACTCGAGCACGATTTCATCGCTTATCAGAAGGGCCTATTCGACAAACTTGCACGGGAGGGTGCGCACGCGAGGAGGACGTCATACAGTGGCAGACGCGCGCGGCCACCGCGGAAGCAACCATGGACGAGATGGCGGGAGAGCTCGAGCGCGCCCGGCTCCAGTATCAATCCGAAATTGATGGCGTCAACACGTCAGTCGCCAATTTGGAGGCGCAACTCCAGCAAGCGCTGTACTACTTGGACAACACGACGCTTACCGCTCCGGAGGATGGCCGCATCGTAAACCTGCAGGTTCGCTCTGGCATGGTATCCGGCACCCGGCGCGCCGGAGGAATCGCGGCCCTGATTGCAGAAGCCGACCGTTATTTGCTGGCGACCTTCTACCAGGAGAATCTGAAATACGTGCAGCCAGGTCAATCCGTCGAGGTCGCGCTTGACCTCTATCCTGGTCAGATATTCGCCGGAAAAGTCCACAGCATCTGGCGCGCCAACGGCGTGGGACAATATTTGCCGAGCGACGAGATTCCTAAATGCGGGCCATCGCCTGCAAATGCCCCGCAAGGGCAGTACGCTGTAAAGATCCTGTTGGACGATTCCGACCAGTCCAAGTTTCCCATCGGGGCGCAAGGCAGCGCAGCGATCTACACAAGCGGTGAACATGGCGCGTGGGCCGCGCTGCGTTTCTAGCTTCTGCTCGAAAAATTGAGCAGGGCGCCCTAGTTGGCTTTGGCGCGTTGTCGAGGGGTAGCGAAGCCGCGTTCAGTGCCCACGCCTTTGAGTGGTGAAGCAGGCGGCAGGTTACCGCCTGCCGCCCGAAGCATTACCACTCAGCTGTCGCCGGCTGCTCCTGATAGGGATGACCAGAGCAATGTCTACGACGGCGAGCAGTTCATCGTTGATGCCGTCGAGTGATACGGCAGTGAAATCTCCTCAGTCCCTAGCTGGTACGAGCCTCTTTTGCGTTTTGAGTTTCCTCGCTTGTACGATTGAGCATCGCTATGAGTTCTTCTTCGAGCGACCGCGGCGAAATTCCGAGTTGGCCAAATCCAGGCCGGCTCTCCGAGGCCGTCGTGTCGATCTGCATAAGCTCAACCTGATTGCGCGTGAGCGGCGGGTGCGGCAGGAACTCGGCGAAGCCGGCGACGGCGTCCCAGAGAGCAAAGGGTATTCGCACTAGTACCGGCCGCAATCCTGCGGTTCGCGCAATGGTCCGCAACAATTCCTCGTATGAGTAAACGCGCGGACCGGCCAGTTCGTAGATGGGATACGGCCTTTGTGTTTGCCGCAGGACTTGTGCGATCGCCGCGGCGACATCGCCCACGTACACCGGCTGAAGCCTTGTCCTGCCGTCGCCGAATAGCGGATAAGCCGGCAGGGTCCGAAGCAGTCGAAGAAGTGTCGTGAGAAAGGCGTCGTCGGCACCGAACATTACCGCCGGGCGGATAACAACTGCGCCAGGGAATGCGGCTTGCACGGCCGCCTCGCCTTCACCGCGATTGCGAATATAGGGTGAAGGCGAGGCGGCGGCAGCGCCTATTCCTGATAGGTGCACGAACCGTTTGGTCCCGGCCCGTCGCGCCACTCTAGCGATCCTTGCGGCCGCTTCGACGTGCACCGAATGAAATGTGTCGCCTCCATGCTCGACGTATAGGCTAATTGCGTTGACGACACCGTCGGCACCCACAACGGCGGCTTCCACGGCGCGCTCGTCATGTGCATCGGCGACGATCTGTTCCACGTTGTCGCCAACGGCCCGCGCAGGGTGCCGTGAAGCTATGCGTACCGTAGCGCCGGAGTCGCTCAAATAGCGCACGACGCGACGACCAATAAAACCAGTCCCCCCAAACACGGTGACGTGGTTCATTCCCTGGTTCATCCCGCGATCCTGTACGACGTTGTTTATTGACCCGCCGAGCGTCGCGCGCACTGCCTCGGCGGCCTCCGCCGGCGAACGGCCTTGGTTGAGATGATGTGACATCACATCAATCAAGATTTGCACTACTGGTCCGACGGTTTGCCACTCTTTCCTGGCTTGATCGATCAGTGGCTCCGCTTCAGCATTGAGCGTTTGCGCCTGTTCGATGATCGGATGAGCCTTAACGAGAAGATCGATCAGCGCCTTGGTCGCCGGCAATGACTGCTCAATTTGTTCCAGTTGCGTATTGCTGAGACCGGAAACGTGACCGATGACTTCATTGAGCAAGTGTTTCAGCATAGCGCAACCTTGCTGGCAGCGACGCACTAACTCGGGCAACCAACCCAAAGTGAGGCATGGGCGCCGTCAAGTCGATGCCATCTCCCTGGCCGCGGATGTCATCGCGAGCCGCCTGTATCGAACACGATCTGATCGTAATCCCATAGCCGCTCGATGAACCTGCGAGCTCGCTCGGTTCCATCCGATCCCGCAGCGCTCCATAGTATCTCCTCTATGGCGCGCTTGCCGTCGATGGCGGCGAAGATGCGCGCTTCGGCCGAACTGATCGGGAGTGCGAGGTCGGGATAGGCATGCGCCCGATTGATCAGAACGGCGGCGGCGCCGGCGGGTAGCCGCTCACGGATGCATAGCGTCCACGGTAGGCACAAGGGAACGTAGGCTCGCCAAGCCTCGCCATCGAACGCAACCGGGTGGCTCTCGCCGGCTCGATCGTCGCGATAGGCGATGAAGTTGTGCCAGATCATGGTCCCGCGCAAAAGTTCCACCGCGGCGTGCTGGGACGGCGGCGGCAGCGAGAGGAGACGCGCGGCGTGCGGCATGCCCGCGATCGCCCCGCATTGCGGCAAATAGGGCGCCTGCTCGTACCACCGCCCGAACTTGAGCCCGCATCTCTCGAGCCAGGCGTAGAGCTGCGGTACCGTATAGGCGCGATCAAGTGGGTGCAACAGCGCGTCGGCGAGCGCGTTCGCCCGTCGGAAATCCTTCGCCCGCCTCGCTACTTCAGCGATCGGGTGATCGTCGGAGAGTGCGCCGATCAGGTCGCCGAGGCTTTGCAGCTCCTCGTCCGTAGCGAGGACCCCGAGCAGGCGACAATAGTCCTGCATCATATAGATTCCCGCGCGCCCGTAGGTCGCGTAGACCATCACATGCAGAGCGCCGCCGAGTGCAAGGACGCCGCGCAGCGCGCGAAGGCCGACATCGGGGTCGGACAGGTGGTGAAGCACGCCCGTGCAGACGACCTCGTCGAACGCCTGGCCCAGTTCACCAACGTCTTCGACGGCGAGTCGATGGAGATCGAGGTTTCGGAGGTCGTATTTTCGCTGAAGGTCGCGCGTGTGGCGGAGGCTCGCCTCGCTGATGTCGATGCCTGTTACGTGCGCATCGGGTTCGCGCATCGCGTAGGCTGCGGCCTGCGAGGTCCCACAACCGGCGACCAGAATTTCCCGCCTTGTTCGCTGAGCTTGCGTTGGCCACAGCAGAAAAGAGAGCGCGCGCCGTCGGTCCGGGTTCCGATAGAGCTCGCGATGCTTGTCGAGGCTGCGGAGCGGCGCCGGATACGGATGGCTCTCGTAGAACGCGCGCACTTCCTCGGCGCGATCGGGGGCCGCCGAATTTGTCACATCTTCGAGATCCATAAGAGGCGCTCTTTTGTTGCGATGGCTCGGCCCTGCGCGTCAGGCGGGGCGCAGCATACGGCTAAAAAGACGGACAGGCCGAATATGGGAAGTGCCTCCGATCGCAAGAACCGGCGAAATTCATCGGCTTCTCTGATCGTGGTTGTCGCATGCGTTAGCGCAGCATGCCTACCGCTCCACCCCGTTTCTGTGCCCACGCCTTCGGCTGATCTTGGTGAGGTGGGCGGCGAGCCCGAGCTCGCCGCCTGTCGCAAAGATATCGGCGCTAGTGCATACCGGATGCTGCTTCGTGCATCTTCTTCAGCGCCTCATCGAGCGTGAAGGTGTTGGGCGCCTGGATGGGCGGGAAGTCCTTGAAGGTCGCCGCCCACTGCGCCGCGAGCGCCTGTGCGCCGTACAGAATGTAGATGTGGTCGATGAACCATTCGTAGTAGCTGTTGGATGTCTGGTCGGCGCGCTCATATGGGTCGGTGCGAAGATTGAAGAATTTTGGCACCCTGAGCCGGGTGAACGGCTCCGCCCAAACCTGCAGCGTGCCATGGCAGCGCTGCTCCATGAACACGACCTTCCAATTGTCGTAGCGCATGCCCAACACGTCCCCGTCGTCGCTCAGATACATAAAGAACTTGCGCGGACTCTCTTTGGCTTGACCGGTCAGGTAGGGCACGAGATTGTAGCCGTCGATGTGGTTCTTGTAAGTGCGGCCGATCGCCTTATAGCCGGTCTTGAGCTTGTCGACGACGTCGGGATCGCCAGCCATCGCGAGGAAGGTCGGGAACCAGTCGTGGTGCTGCACGATCTCGTTCGAGATCTGGCCCGGGGCGATCTTGCCAGGCCAGCGCGCAACTAGCGGCACGCGGAACGCGCCTTCCCAGTTGGTGTTCTTCTCGCTGCGGAACGGTGTCATGGCGCCGTCCGGCCACGAGTTCATATGCGGGCCGTTGTCGGTCGAATACATGACGAAGGTATTGTCGGCGATCCCGAGCTCATCGAGATAGTCGAGCGCCTGGCCAACATTCTTGTCGTGATCGATCATGGTGTCGTGGTAGGGCGACTGCCAGCGTCCCGCCTGTCCAACGCTCTCGGGCTTGGGGTGGGTCTTGAGATGCATATGAGTGAAGTTGAGCCAGACGAAAAACGGCTTGCCTGCGTCGTTGGCCTTCTTCATGAACTCCTTGGCCGCCGCCACGAATTCATCGTCGCACGTCTCCATCCGCTTCTTGGTAAGCGGACCAGTGTCGGCCACCTTCTGCTTGCCGACCTTGCCCCAACGCGTCTCCTCGGTCGGGTCGTCCCGGTCGGTCGCCCAGGAGTGCATTACCCCGCGCGGCCCGAATCGTTTGCGGAAGTTCGGGAAGTCCGTTTCGCTCGGGTAGTCGGGCAGCTCCGGCTCTTCCTCGGCGTTGAGGTGATAGAGATTGCCGAAGAACTCATCGAAGCCGTGGTTGGTCGGCAGCATGCGGTTCAAGTCGCCGAGATGGTTCTTGCCGAACTGTCCGGTCGCATAGCCCTGGTTCTTGAGGGCCGCGGCGACGGTGACGATGTGCTCCTCCATTCCGATCGGCGCGCCGGGGATGCCAACCTTGGACAGGCCGGTGCGATAGACGCTCTGTCCTGTGATAAAGGACGAGCGCCCCGCCGTGCAGGACTGTTCGCCGTAAGAGTCGGTGAACATCATGCCTTCCTTGGCGATGCGGTCGATGTTGGGCGTCTTGTAGCCCATAACTCCATGCGAATAGCAGCTTAGGTTCGAGATGCCGATATCGTCGCCCCAGATGACAAGGATGTTCGGCTTGCCTGGTTTAGCCATATTCGTCTCCTTTCACTATTCTGGTGTTTTTCAGTCACCCGCGAACTTGAGCTTCTCTGACTACGTGAGACGCAGGAGTACGGCGAAGAAGGCGAATACGCCTACGCAGATGAGAACGATTGCGATCGCCAGGACGGGTGAGTGTTTCCCCTCCTTCCCCTCCCTTGTCATTCCGGCAATCGGCTCGAACATGCCGCTCCACAGATAACGAACCGTGAACTCGTACTGCCAAATAGCGACGACAAGGGCGCCGACGCCGCATGAAATCAGGCCAAGCCCCAGGTACTCCGGCGCGGTCGGCAGGTACGCGGGACGGGCCCCAGGTAGCTGTTGCAAATGATTGAAGTACTGAACGATTGCGAAGCCGAAGCCGATCAAAGCAGTCGCCGTGCGTAGCCACGACATCATCGTTCGTTCAACGCTCAATCGGGTGCGGAGCCAGCCGAAATGGCTGTCAGATGTCACCTTGACGGTGAACCGATCTGCATCGGCAGTGGGGACTGTATCGGCCATGCTCCGACATCCTTCTATCAATGGTTTGTGCGACGCCACTTACCTGGACGGTTGACCACGCAAGATGCGTGCAGTCACACCGCGGATGATCAAATAAGGTACAAACGCCAGCACCAACGCCACGACGAGGGCCTGATCCGGATAGAACGTCTTGAACACGATGGCCTGATAGATCACGTCCATTACGAGCCCAAGAGCGATGATCCTGGCGGTCGCGTTCATTCCCTCCCGCAACCGTCCAATGCGCTGCTGCGGATCACCCAGCACGGTTGCGAAATATGGCGAGCGACCGGATCGAGCGTCCTCAAGACCGTCGCGGATCGCGACGATCGTGGCCATCAGTGGCTGCAGGACAAAACGAAATCGCATCGGTCCGTCCGGCCGCTCGACCAGGTCGTGCCAAAACTGTTCAAGGGCTTTGAATGTGAGGCCATGCCACAACACGCCCGAGACGAATAGCACGACGGCAACCACGATCACCGCTTTGGCCAGCAGCCCCAGTTCCTCGTGATCGGCAGCGGTCATCGCCTGCACTCACACTGCCCTTCCAATCCGTTGGCGACTGCGTGCGGACACCGTCCTGCTACGAACCAGTTCCGATGGACTTTGCGAGCTCGCCCAGGACTCTGTCAGAGTCGCATTTGTTGGTCGGGCGGACTATGCGAATTCGGCGCGTCGGCAAACCGCGTCGCGGCTTCCCGTGATCGATTGGGATCCCGCTCTGAAAATGTTGGGAGCTCTGAGTTCAAAGTGGTGTCTCGGTAGCGCCCGACGACAAGTTTGTAGTGAAAGCGACAATTGGTTGAAGGAGTTTTGCGGGTTCCGCCGTCCTGACCGCGGTTTCGAGCCCTGTATAAGCGTCGGAGGCCACTCCACAGAGGCCACCGATTTTGGAAATTAGCCGAACTTGCATAGCGCCGATTGGATGCTTCTTCGATGCTGGGGTGCATCGTGAGGCGAGGGGTGAATCAGGCCTTCGGCTTGGTGAAAAGAGCCGAACTGAGATTGGAGGATAGACGCGACGAAGCTGCGCACGAACGGCAAAAAATTGTGCAGTGGAGTGATGCACCCGGCCTAGCGGTCGAGGATTGTGATTCAAGATCGTACCAGGCCGCCTCGATAGCGTCTCCGTGAGACGAGGAGCCTAGTCATGGAGCTTGATCCGGTTCTGCTGTCGCGGCTGCAGTTCGCGTTTGTCATCAGCTTCCATATCATTTTTCCGGCCTTCACCATTGGGCTCGCCGCTTGGCTCACAACCCTCGAAGGCGTGCGGCTGCTGACTGGCAATCACCTCTACCGGCGCATCTTCGACTTCTGGCTCAAGATATTTGCCTTATCGTTCGGCATGGGCGTGGTCAGCGGCATTGTCATGGCTTTCCAGTTCGGCACGAACTGGAGCGTATTGGCGGAGCGCACCGGATCGATCCAGGGGCCGTTGCTCGGCTACGAGGCCTTCACCGCTTTTCTGCTCGAAGCAACATTTTTTGGCGTCGTGCTCCTCGGCCGAGACAGTGTGCCGGCCTGGTTCTATTTTCTCTCCTGTTGCATGGTCTCCCTCGGGACGATGCTGTCTTCGTTCTGGATACTGGCCAACAACAGTTGGATGCAGGTTCCTCTGGGCCATATCATTGTCGACGGCAGAATTGTGCCGGGCGACTGGTGGGCGATCATTACAGGGCCCATCATGCGGATTCGATGGCCGCACATGCTGCTGGCTGCGTTTCTGACGACCGGTATGTGCGTCGCGGCCACAGGCGCCTGGTACCTTCTACGCGGAAAGGATGTGCAGGAAGCGGGCGCCATGCTGCGCTGGGGGCTCGGGTTCGTTGCAGTCGTAATCCCCGTCCAAATGGTGTTCGGTCATCTGACAGGCATCTACGTTCTCAACTATCAACCGGCCAAGTTCGCCGCGATTGAAGCGCGTTGGAAAACTCAGCAGCCGGCAAGCGAAGTGCTGATCGCCATTCCCGATCCACGCCATGAGCGCAATCTCTTTGCGCTCGAGATACCTAGACTTGGCAGCTTCATCGCCTCCGGCAACTGGGATGCCCGCGAGGGGGGGGCTCGATGCGTTCCCACCGGAAGACCGTCCGCCGGTGATCATTCCTTTCTTCGCGTTTCGCGTCATGGTCGGCATGGGCCTGATCATGGTGGCAGTATCCTGGTTCGGAGCCTTTCTCCGCTGGCGCGGCACACTGGAGAGCACGCGTTGGTTCCTCTGGGCGACATTCCTGTCTTTTCCTAGCGGCTTCATCGCCGTGCTGGCGGGGTGGTTTACTGCCGAAGTCGGTCGTCAACCCTGGGTGGTTTACGGCCTTCTGCGTACGAAGGATGCTGTGACGCCGTCTCTAAAGACGGGCGATGTGCTTCTGTCGCTCGCATGCTACGTCGTAGTCTACTCCATCATTTACGCTTTTGGGTTGTACTACATCTATCGCCTCTTGCGCGACGGTCCTGCGCAAGATGTGTCCGATCGGACGAAAATGACTCCGGCTCGGCCGCTGGCCGTTGCGGTGCAAGCCACGAAAGACGCGCCTCAATGAGTGCTGTGGAGCCCTCAGAATTGGCCCTGTTCTGGGTAGCTGTGATCGGCGTGGCAATTCTTGCCTACGTTATCCTGGATGGCTTCGATCTGGGCGTCGGCATCCTTTTTGGCGCCACAAACGACGCAAGATTGCGAAGCGAAATGATCGCTTCGATTTCTCCATTTTGGGATGGCAACGAGACTTGGCTGATCGTGGTAGGCGCGTCGCTGTTCGCCGCATTCCCGGTGGTCTACGCAGTGTTTTTGGCAGCCTTCTACATCCCTGTGCTGCTGCTTCTGCTGGCATTGATATTCCGGGGCGTCGCGTTCGAGTTCCGCGCTCGTGCCGCTCGCGGGCTGTGGGATCGAGGCTTCGTTCTCGGTTCTGTCGTGGCCGCCTTTGTCCAGGGCGCTGCCGTCGGGGCTATGATCCGCGGGATACCTGTCGTGAACGGCCAATATGCCGGAGGCACCTTCGACTGGGTTGCAGCGCTTTCGATCGTTTGTGGAATCGGTCTCGTGCTCGGCTATGCGCTGCTGGGCGCCGGCTGGCTGGTCCTCAAATCCGAGGACGTGCAGCTGCGCGACTGGGCACGCAACCGCATACCGCTGCTGGCCACTTCGGTCGTCGGGATCTTGGTCTTTGCAGCTGTCACTGCGTTCGTTGATCGGGCCCGCATGACCGGAAGCCTTTTCATGCACCGCCCCTGGGGCTTTGTCTTTCCGCTGATCGGCCTCGTCGCGATCGTTGGAATTCTTGTTGGAGCGCGTCGGCGCCTCGACTCATGGCCGTTCACGATGACGGTCGTGCTCTTTGTGGCCGCGTTTCTCTCGCTGGCGACGATGTTCTGGCCTTACATGATACCTTACAGCGTGACTGTGGCCTCGGCGGCGGCGCCCCAAGCTTCGCTTTCGTTTCTGTTTTGGGGCGCCGGCCTATTCGTGTTGCCGGTGATAGGTCTCTACACGTTTGTCGTTTACTGGATGTTTCGCGGCAGACAGCGTGCAGGCTACGCCGCGACAAGCGGACCGGCATCCGCAGCGAAGGGCGAACGCAAAGTTTAGCAATGCTGGCCGCTGAAATATTTCCTGCCCGGGGTTGCGCCGATGTGAGGTAAGTCGACACAAAGAAGGGGAGACGAAGATGAATCGCAGACTCGGACTCGTCAGCATCGCGGTCTTTGCGGTAGTGGCGGGCGGAGGGATCACCTCCTCGTTTGCGGACGTGGCCGGAATCGAGGTGGGCGTCGGCGAGTTGCGCGGCGAAATTCTGTCGCTCTTTGCGCCTGCGGGTTCCGTCGCGACGGAAACGAACGCAAATTACAAGAGCGCTCCGGCGCCCGCGCCTGCGGCTCCTCCGTCGCCTGCCGCCGCGGACTGGCCGAGCTACAACAAAACGCTGACTTCCGAGCGCTTCTCCGACCTCAGCCAGATCAACACGAAGAACGTCGCCAAGCTCAAGGTCTTATGTACCTACGACACCTGGCGATTGACGAGCTTCGAGACGGGCCTGATCATGGTGGAGGGCGCGCTCATCGGTACCACCGAATTCGATATTTTCTCGATCGACCCCTCGACCTGCGCCGAGAACTGGCGCACGCATGAGGAATATCCCGCCTACATTCTGCCGACGAATCGAGGTGCGGCCTACCTCGACGGCAGGTTGTTCCGTGGCACACAGGATGGGCGCGTGCTGGCCTATGAATTCAAAACCGGCAAGCGGCTCTGGGAGGCGACGATCGGGGACTCGAAAAAGGGCGAAGACGTGCCGGCGGCACCGATCGCCTGGGAAGGCCTCGTCTTCGTCGGCAACGCCGGCGGAGACTTCAAGGGCGGCAAAGGTCACATGTACGCGCTCGACGCCAAGACCGGCAAGATTGTGTGGCAATTCTTCCTCGTGCCCAAGACCGAGGGCGATACTGTTCGCGGGCCCGAGGGCACCTCGCCGCTCGACACTTCGACCTGGAAGAACATCCCGGGTGCTCCGATCAGCGGTGGCGGAGCCTGGACTTCTACGACCTTGGACCCGGCTTCTGGGCGCTTGTATGTGCCCGTTGGCAATCCTGCGCCCGACTACGCTAATGGCGTCCGCCAGGGGGACAATCTCTTCACCGGCTCCGTCGTTGTCCTCGACGCCAAGACCGGCGCTTACAAGAACCATTTCCAGCTTGTGCCCAGGGATTGGCACGACTGGGACGTCTCCAACCCGCCGGCTGTGATCAAGACGATGGGCGGCAAGAGGCTCATGGCAGTGGCGCCGAAGGACGGACACCTTTACGGCTTTGATCTTGCCGACAACAAGCTCTTGTACCGGACGCCGGTGACGAGGATCGAGAATGTGGAAGAGCCCTTCGCTGTCGACAAAGACGTCCATTTTTGTCCGGGCGCCGCGGGCGGGGAGGAATGGAACAGCCCGGCCTACGACTCTCTGACCAATCTCATCCTCACCGGCGAGGTCGAGTGGTGTACGACGGTGAGGCTGCAGACCGGGGAAGAAATTGCGGCTGCCCCGCTCGGGCAGCCGTGGACGGGAGAGAAGTCCCTCAATCCGTTCAACGAGTTCGGAAGGTTCTCGCGCTCCGACGGCGTCTGGGCGGGATGGCTTCACGCCACCGACGCCGACACAGGGGTGTGGAAGTGGAGGCTGAAGTCCAATTATCCGATCATGGGCGCCGTGACGCCGACCGCCGGGGGCCTTGTGTTCTTCGGCGACATGGGCGGCAATTTCTATGCGCTTGACGCGGCGACCGGGCAGAAGCTGTGGGGCCAGAAGATCGGCGGCGCGATCGGCGGCGGGGTGATCACATACGCGGTGAACGGCAGCCAAAAAGTCGCGGTGGCGACCGGTTACGTATCTCCCGCCTTTCCTGGCGAAATCAGGAGAGCGAAGATCTCGATTCCGTGCTTGTGCTTTGAGATGTGACCCGTCGTAAATTCTCAACTCTGGCTTCCCCCAATTTGGAATTTAATTTGGCCAATGACGAGAAACTTGCAAGCGATCAAGACGGCGAGCATGGCAGCCTAATCGTGCTCGCCATTTTGGCACTCATTGTTGGTGCGGCTTCAGGTTTCGTGGGCGCGCTCTTCCTGCTCTCGCTTCAGTGGGCGGACAGATTTCGCGATGTCATCATAGTCTGGTCGCATTCGAAAGCTTTCGCAGGATTTTTGGTCGTCAGCATTGTTTGTGCCGCCGTAGCGGCAATAGCGGCTTGGCTTGTAAGCCGCTTTTCGCCCCACGCATCAGGGAGTGGCATCCCCCACGTCGAGGCGGTCCTGGACGGGCAACTGCCACAAGCACCGTTCCGAATCATACCAGTGAAGTTTGTTGGTGGCCTTCTGGCGATTGGCGCAGGACTAGCGCTAGGCCGCGAGGGCCCAACCGTTCAGATGGCGGCGACGATCGGGCATCTGGTCGGCAAGGTATTTCGACGCACCTGGCCCGACTGCCGGGTGCTGCTTGCCGCCGGTGCGGGGGCAGGCCTCGCTACTGCTTTCAACTCGCCGATCGCAGGTGCCATTTTCGTCCTGGAGGAATTGGTGCGCCGATTTGAACTGCGCGTTGCAATTGCCGCGCTAGGCGCATCGGCGACCGCCATCTCGATCTCCCGTTTGCTTCTTGGTGATGCGGCAGACTTTCATGTTGAGGCGTTGACCTATGCGGGCGCCGCGACGCGGCCGCTCTACTTTGTCCTTGGGGCAGTCGCTGGCTTTGCAGCGATTGGCTACAATCGCTTGCTGCTCCGAACGATTGCAACGATTGGTCGACTCAGCCGGTGGCCGGGCGGCCTGCGCGCGGGTCTTATTGGAGCAGGAGTTGGAATGCTGGCTTGGTTCGTGCCCGACCTTGTAGGCGGTGGCGATGCGATTACGCAGCGCAGTCTGGTTGGGAGGGAGATTTTTGCCCTGCTTCCAGTTGTGTTCCTATTCCGGCTTGGTCTCGGCGCCATATCATATGCGGCCGGAACGCCCGGGGGGCTGTTTGCACCGATGCTTGTACTGGGGGCACAACTCGGACTGTTCCTTGGACGGCTCTGCCAACTGGTGTTTCCCGATCTGAACATTCAACCCGAAGGATTCGCTGTTGTCGGGATGGCCGCCTTTTTTGTCGGCGTTGTACGCGCGCCGCTAACAGGCATCGTCCTGGTCGTCGAGATGACGGCAAACGTCACAATGCTGTTGCCGATGCTCGGGGCCTGCTTTACGGCCATGTTGATACCAACGCTGATGCGCGATCCGCCAATCTACGATTCATTGCGGGAGCAAACTCTGGAGCGTGAACGGATACGCCTCGGGCAGCGGGAACACGCTTGACCCACGGGCAAGCTGATATAGGTCAATCGACTTCGGGCGACCTTGCTTAGCTACGCTGCGGTTGCGCGATAAAGTGCGTCTCTTCGGGAAGCGTTTTCGCGACTGTTCGTGGCAGGCCTAAATTGGTAGCCAACACATCGGGCGGATTCGAGGCTAGCCATGCGTTGAGGTCGTGGGCATGATAGTGCCCGTTGTTGAATCCGAGCAGCAAGCGCAGGATTCCGCTACCGGTGTTGCGGATGTAGTGCCCGGCCCCCATCGGCACGTAACCGACGTCACCCGTCTCGAATTGTTCGGTTACCGTGTGAGCCCTCCCCAAATAAACAGCCATCTCAGCCGCACCCTCAAGATAGTATTGCCACTCGTCGGCGTGGGGGTGCCAGTGAAGCTCACGCATGGCTCCCGGCTCGAGCTCCAGCACGGCGGCGGACAATGTGGTCGAGATCGGAAACTCATTCGCGGTAACCGTCCACTGCGCGCCGCCGCCCGGCGCGCGCCGCGGCTGCTGGGCGCCCAATGGATAGCGATGCGTTGTCAAAGGTGCCGGCTTCGCCTGCGGCGCAGCACGTGCGATGGTGTCATCAGGAACGGGCCCCGCTGCGAAGTAAGCCTCTTCCTTCGGAAGCTTTGCCACCCACTCCAAACCGAGGCCAAGGCTCTGTGAGATGACTGCAGGCGACGTATGCGCCAACCAGTCGGTGATACTCAGTGTATGCTCCTCGGCAAAGGCGCCGTTGTCGAATATCAGAATGAAATGACACTCGCCTGGCCCGATCCCCAGTATCGAATGACCCCAGCCGCGGGGGAAATACCAAACGTCGCCCGGTCCGAATGTATCGGTCGCCGCTCCGTCGGGGCTCAATACTGTGGTGCGGCAATTGCCAGACACAACGTAACCCAATTCGGCAGCATTCGTGTGCCAATGGAGTTCGCGCAGACAACCGGGTTGTAGGCGCATAGAAGCACCAGCAATGCCCTGGCTAACTGGGAACTGCCGAACAGATGCACACCGTACAAGTCCGCCACAGTCAGTACGCGGCGGTTGCTGTCCCAAGCGGTAGCGGAACGACGGCAGAGTTGGGTCGCTCATTTCTGACCTCCTGGCCGTTACATTGGTAGTCGCTGGAGTTCGCGCAGTTGAAGCGCCTGATTGGCGAGAATGTCATTTCAATGGTCGGAGCGCGAGCCGCCGATATTCTTCTACGTTCCCTTCTGGTCATCGGAGTCGCTGGCAAGCACCGTCGGTGCTTGGTCTCTTTCCGGCCATCGATGTGTACCCGACTGCTCGATTCCCGTAGTTTGGGATACTTAATTTATCTTGCCAATCCTTGCTGCTCGAGACTTTCTCCGTGGCGAACGATGCACCGAAACCCGACATGGCTCATTGACGTGTCGATCGGTTGCGCATGGCGAGCTGCCGGACGATAGCGACGGCAATAGTTCGGTGCGCACAGATGAGAGCCGCCCTTCACAACCTTGCGCGGAATGTTGATTTGTGGCTGACACGGATCGTAGCTTGCAGTCTCGCTTCCCCCGCGGGGATTTTCCGGAATACAGCAGGATTTTAGCGCATCGGCCTGATGCTTCGGCGAGTACCAGTCGGCGGTCCATTCCCAGACGTTGCCGATCATGTCATGGACCCCGTAGCCGTTGGGTGGAAAGGCGGTTACTGGCGATGTGCGTTCAAAGCCGTCCTCAGCGGAATTCTGCCGGGGAAATTGCCCCTGCCAGGTGTTGGCCATATGCCGCCCACGGGGGGTAAATTCATCGCCCCAGGCGAACTCAGCCCCGTCGAGACCGCCGCGAGCAGCAAACTCCCACTCCGCTTCCGTCGGCAGTTCTTTGCCCGCCCAGGCGGCATACGCTTCCGCATCACGATAAGCGACGTGAACGACAGGGTGATCATCGAGACCGCTGATCGAGCTGCGCGGACCGTACGGTCGGCGCCAGTTGGCGCCGAACTTGAACCTCCACCACTGGCTCCAGTCCCGGAGATCGA